>CANGNZ010000005.1 GCA_947455435.1 Microbacteriaceae bacterium | reverse complement strand
TTTTGTTCGCGACCGCTTGACGCCGGTTGCCGGCACCGAGGGCATCGAAGACAACCTCGACCGCTTTCGCCGGGTTGAAAAGCAATACCCTGCCGAAGGTGCTCGACTAGACCACATTCTTCAGTTGCCTGTCGAGGACTCGGCTCGCGCTCAGCTCGATTTTGTGCTCGGGCTTGGCGGGTTTAGCGACAGGCAAGAAGCTCAGGCAGAGGTTGTTCGAACCCGCTTGGGTTGGAACTAGTCTTTTAGCCCAAAGCGGTCATAGACAACCTTTAGCCACTTAGGCGCCCACCAGTTCCATTCGCCAAACAGGCGCATTAGGGCCGGCACCATGAGTGCTCGAACGATGGTTGCATCAATCAAGATCGCTAGCGAGATGCCGACACCGAGCATCTTCATGATGCTGACGCCGCCAAACGCGAAAGCTGCGAACGAAACCGCGAGCACGAGGGCTGCTGCGGTGATGATTCGCCCGGAGCGCTGAAGGCCGAGAGCAACCGACTCGGTTGTCGAGAGGCCGTGTTCGTGCTGCTCTTTGATTCGGCTGAGCAAGAAAAGCTCATAGTCCATCGAGAGACCGAAGGCGATGACCGCTAGAAGAACCAGCGACGACGTGTCGATGGTGCCGGTGTTGACGAAGTTACCGGTGAGCCAAGGCAGGCTCCCTTTGCCGAACACCCAGTTGAGCACGCCAAGGACGGCGCCAAGCGAGATCACGTTGAGCAGAACAGCCTTGATCGGCAGAAGCACCGAGCCGGTGAAGAGGAACAGCAAGACGAGTGTCGCGAGCACGATCCAAATCACGGCCGGCAACAGGTTGTCTTCGATGCCCTTCTGGGCGTCGGTGTAGATGGCGGCGCTGCCACCGATGAGTACGTTGCTGAGGCCAGGGTGGGCAAGGTTTCGAACCTTCACAGTGAAGTCGTAGCCCGCCGGCGAGCGCGGTTCGACGTTGTGAATCACGACGATGCGTTCGTAGTCACCCTTGATGTAGTCGGCAAACATTGGTGCAAAGGTTTCGGCGGTGTGGCCACTGATCGCCATGCCAGAAGCGGTTTGCACGCGCTCAACCGAGGCTAGGCGCGAAAGGTTCTCGGCGTACTTCACAACCGCAGCCTCGCTGCCACTCTTGACGATGATTTCTACGGGGGAACCTTCGCGGCCAGCGAAGCGCTCGCGCACCTGGTTTGAGGCGATCACCGCTCTCGAATCTTTGGCCAGGATTCGGTCGTCCACCTGGCTGAACACAACACCGTTCGAAAGCGTCATCAGGCTACCGAGCGCAAGAACAGTCACTACTAGGACGGCGACCGGGCGTTTCATTACGAAGCGTGAGATCGTGTTCCAGAGGCCCACGTCTTTTGGCGAAAGGTCGCCCTTGAGAACCTTGCCCTTGTTGATGCGGTCGCCCAGTAGCTTGAGGGCTGCTGGCAGCGGAATCAACGCAGCTGCAACCGAAACCACAACTACAGCGACGCCGCCGAGGGCGAGAGAGTGAAGGAAGGTCTGCGGAAAAAACCACATAGCGGCGGTGACAATTGAGACGGTTAGACCGCTGAAAAGAACCGTTCGACCGGCAGTCGCAACGGTGTTAGCCACCGCGTGTTCGACGGAGTGACCAAGTTTGCGCTCTTCTCTGAAGCGGTTCACCATGAGCAGCGAATAGTCGATACCGAGGCCTAGACCCATCGCAGTGATCAGGTTGATCGAGAACACCGAAGTGGTGGTCACCTGGGTTGAAAGCCAAACGAAAAAAAGCGAGCCGCCAATCGAGAGACCTGCTATTAGCAAAGGGAGGCCGGCGGCCACGAGTGAGCCGAAGACGAAGAGCAGCAGAATGATGACGATTGGCACGGCCACCATTTCGGAGTTCGAAAGGTCTTTAGAGATCGTCCCGTTGATTTCGCTGGTGATGATCGCCGAACCGCTGAGGTAGAGCTTTGCGCCCTTGAAACCGTTGGCGTAGGTGTTTTCAAAGTTGGCGGCCACGTCGGATTTCACCGCGCTTGGCTTTAGCTGAACGAAGAAGTAGGCCGCATGGCCGTCCTTTGAAACAAGGGTTGCTGGGTGACCCAAGGTGAAGTACGAAGAAACCTTGTCGACACCTTCGGTCGACGCCATCTTGGTGAGGAGCTCGGCTGCCTTCACCTCACTGGCCGGGCTGGCAACCGGTTTACCGAAGTCGACAACTGCGACGATTTCTGGGATCTGTTGCTTGAATTCGCTTGCGAGAAGCTTGGTTACTTTGGTTGAGTCGGACTTTGGGTTTTCGTAACCGCCGGCCTCAAGCGAGGAGAACGCCTGCAAACCGAGTGCGGTGGCGATGGCTGCTAAGGCGATGAAGCCGAACAGCGAGGTCTTGGCGTATTTGATTACGAATGGTGCGAAGCGCTTCAAGTGTTGTCTCTCGTTGTGTAAGGATTACCAACATGACAACAACGGCACGCTCGCAAAAAGTCCTGTATTCAATATTCGCAGTATTTGGACTCGGAACAGCCCTCTGGTTTAACTCACAGGCAGTTCTCAGCGGAGGCAACTACCTCGCAGATGGCTTCACCAGCCCCGTCGACTGGGTTTATTCGCTCGACCTGCTAATCGGAGGTTTTGCCGGCATGACCTTTGTAGTTCTCGAGAGCCGCAAGATCGGCTTCAAGTGGTGGCCTCTACTGGTGGCTCTTGGTTTCGTGACCGCGTTTTCGTTTGTCTTTCCGCTTTTTCTTGCGATCCGAGCTCACCTAGTCGAAAAGGCTGCGTTGGGAGGTGGCCGACTCGACCAGTACGAGTTTGATGGGCACCGCGTGGACGTCTGGGTGCCACCCACACTGAACGCCGAGACACCTGTGCTTGTGATGCACGACGGCCACAACCTGTTTCGTGCTGAGCATGCCAGCTACGGCGCAACTTGGCGCGTAATCGATGCCATGCCTAAGCGAGTGCAGTCGGCAAACAAGCCGCTGATCATCGGCGTTTGGCAGGGCCGCGGTGAAGACCGAGTCCTCGAGCTCGGGCCCGAAGACTTTGTTACCGAGAACCCTTCTGCTCTGGAAAACATCCCCGTGCATATGCTGCCGCGCGAAGGCTATTCGAAGATGGGCAACACCTACCAGGCACTGATTGCCGAAAAGATTCTGCCGGTTTTGAGTGACCTTTACGCGATCAAGCTAGACCCATCGCGCACGGCAATCGCCGGCTCGAGCATGGGCGGGCTTGCCTCGCTTTACGGAATGGTGAAATACCCGAAGGTTTACGGCACTGCTCTCGCCTACTCCACCCACTGGCCGATCGGTGGCGACGCGATGGTCGACTGGTTCGTTAAACACCTGCCGATGGATGGCGAGCACCGAGTTTGGAGCGACACCGGCACCGTTGAACTCGACGCCGAATACGCGCCGTTCCACGCTCGATTCGTTTCGAAAATGCCTACCGAAAACTTTATTGGTGCCATCTACCCGATGACCGGCCACAACGAAGACTGGTGGGCTGGGCGCGTTGAGCACCCAATCAACTGGTGGTTGAACTTGCTTTAGACGAGTTTGTCGAACGAAGGCCCACGGCCTTCGGTCATAAACCGCACTACGTCTTTGTCGACCATGACGTCTGTCATCTGAATTCTGCGAGTTAGGTGCAAGCCGGCCGGTGACTTAACCCGGCTCAGGGCCACATAGGTCTGGCCAGGGCTGAAGGCGTTGCTGCCCATGTCAACAACGATCTCGTCGTAGGTGAGTCCCTGCGACTTGTGAATGGTCACTGCCCAGGCTAGGCGCAGGGGCACCTGTCGAAACTCTGCAGTGGTGACCGGCACCAGCGTTTCTTTGAAGCGCTGAGTGATTTCGTCAAACTCCTCAGACAGCTCGTAACGAATCTTCTCCCAGGTTGAACGACCAACCTCGAACTCTTCGCCTTCGACGTCTACGACTATGTGATCTTGGTTCTTAATTGAGACCACTTTGCCGAGAGTGCCGTTGACCCAACGGCGAACCATCGGCCCATCGTTCTTTTTGGTGTTTTGGTCGTCATTCTTGATGAACATCACCTGAGCGCCGACCTTGAGCACGAGCTCAGGTTCGCCGGGAGGTGTTTTGCCAAAGTTCTTGAGTTCACCGATGGGCACATCGGCTGGCAACTTCGACGGCATGCCAGGGATCGCGGCTAGGCGCTGGGCATTGTGTTTTTGCACCGTGCTGTTGAGCGTGACCAGCCGAATGGTTTCTTCGTCCTTTGGGTACTTGTTGCCCATCGCATTCAGGGTGTCGAGCATATCTTGGGTGCAGGAGCCGTCGCGGATCGCATTCAAAATTTCGATGAACTCTGGGTCACTCTGGCGAAAGTTCTCGTGCAGCTCGTAACGCTCAAGGGGCGCTTTGTCCCAGCAGTGGGCATCGAAGAACCAGTGGCTGCGATATTTCTCATTCAGATACACGAGATCTGCTGGGTCATTCGGTGGCACGGGAGCCAACTGGTACGGGTCACCGAACAAGACCACTTGGACACCACCAAAGGGGCCTTTGGATTTTCCGCGGGCAAGAGTGAGCATCGTCTCCATGGCATCCATGAGGTCAGCATTCACCATAGAGACTTCATCGATGACGAGCATGTCGATGGCCCCTAGAACTTCACGCGCTCGGTGTCCGAGGTGGTGCTTCAACTCTTGGTTGCCGAGTAGGCCTGGCGGAATACCGAACAACGAGTGAATCGTTGTGCCTCCAACGTTGAAGGCGGCGACACCGGTTGGCGCAACCACGGCAACCTTCTTCTTGGTGTTCTCAACTAGGTAGGTCAACAAGGTCGACTTTCCAGTGCCCGCGCGACCGGTGACGAAGATGTTGGTGTCTTCGTTTTCGATGTATTCGTAAAGAGCCAACTGCTCTGCTGAAAGTGCTACCTGTTGCAAACTAACGTTCCTCTTTACGACCCGCCAGCTTAGCCAGCATTGCGTTGTAATCTTCGATGTCTTGGTTCCCCGTGCGGTCTGATGCTCTGTCTGCGCGAACTTGCTCGCGGGTGTCAGCCTTAAACCATTGCCTTGAGACGATTATGGTAAGCACTGCCGACGGTATTTCGCCGATACCCCACGCTATTGCGCCACCAGTTTGTTGATCACCCAGGGGTGTATCGCCCCAGGTTCGACCCATTGCGCCAAACCAATCGGCCAATAGAAGGCTCTCGCCTTGCATGAGCGCCAAGCCGAAGAAGGCGTGAAAAGTGAGAGTCAGAATCAAAACCATAAGACGAATAGGGTAGCTGGCCAGTTTTGGCCCAGGATCCGCTCCAATAAGCGACTGCACAAACAGGTAGCCGGTGATCAAAAAGTGAACGATCATCCACTCGTGGCCGAGGTGGTCGCGGGTTGCCCAACCGAAGATGGGCGTGAAATAGAAAACGATAAGCGAGGACGCAAACATTCCGGCGGCAACTAGCGGGTTACCGAAGAAGCGCGCCCAAGGTGTGTGCACTGCCCACAGCACCCACTCACGTAGGCCACGGGATTCGTCGTGGCGCTTCACCGATGCTCGCGACAACAAAGTCACCGGAGCTCCGGGCACCAAGAAGATTGGCACGGCCATTGTCAACATCATGTGGGCGATCATGTGCACGCTGAATAGGTAGTGCTCATAGACGTTCATTGCGCCATTAGTTATGTAGAACAGCAAAGCCAAGCCAGCCAGCCATGAGGCCGTGCGGTAAATCGGCCACGAGTCGCCGCGCTTGCGCAGGCGGTAAACCCCAAACAGATAAAAAGCCGCAAGCGCCAAACAAATGGTCAGCCAGAGGATGTCGATCGACCAAGAAGTAAACCAGCCCGTTGCCGTGAGTTCTGGGGGTAAAAGTTCACCCGTCAAAATCTGTGCGGGGGTCATAACCCCGCCTGAGGTTGAGCCAACTGGCGGAGCCGTTACCGAGAGCGCGGTTCCTAGGCCTGCGGCAACACCCATGAATCCCAACTCAACCAGAGCGAGCTTGGTGAACAACGCTGTGCCGCCAGTCTTAATCTTGGCAATAACCCTGCGTCGATAAATAAAGCCGAAGCCGGCCAAAACCAGTAGCACCGCGACCTTGCCGAGAATCAAAGCGCCATAGGTGGTGAACAGGTTCTCAAACTTGATCAATCGCACCCACGCCGAGGCAACGCCAGAGATTGCCGTGATCACGAAAGCCCAAAAGGCTAGCGTCGAGTAGCGCGAAACAAGTTCGAAGTTCTTGTCATTCTCTTTGCTGCGCAAAATCAGCACTGCAATCAAGCCGCCGAGCCAAATGGTGATGGCAACCAGGTGCATGCCAATTGCGTTCACGGCAGTGCCGTGGTTTACCTGGCCGGCAGCATGACCGGTGAGTGCCACGGGAACAATCGCGGCAACCGCTATCGCAGCCAAGAACAACGTTGACCTCAAAGATGAGAGCATCAAAGCACCGATGGACGCAACCGCGGCGAAGCAAAGCGAGATGCCTAAAGCCTGACCGAGCGGAACCTCCGTGATGAATTGCCATAGCCCTGCCGAAAACGTGGCCGAAGAGTCGATCGTTGAATCGGTGATCGCCGAAAATCTGAAGATGATGTCGAAGAAGCCAAACAGAACCCAGGCAATGCCGCTCATGCCAGCAACTTCGTGAGCCTTCTTGAGTCGTTTAGAGCCGTCTGGTAAGCCCCAAGCGGCAAGAGCCAACGTGCCCACTGTGACGGCCATGGCAAGGTTTGTGACACCCTTGGCCAGTGGCGCTGCCCAGCGCACAAAAACTCCTGGGTCGGCCAGTGCCAGTGGCGCTGCGGCACCCGATAACGTCATGCCAAGCCAAATCGACAGCAGAATGCCAGCGAGTGCAACAACGATTGCGGCGACTGTCTTAGGTTTGTTCACCCGTTAAGCCTAGGCAGAAACATTCCGGTCTTTGACATGTAGTCCTTGTAATCCGGATAAGTCGCAAGCAAAAGCTTCTCTTCCCATCTCGCTTTAAAGTTGAGCAGCGCAAACAAAGCAATGACGAAGAGCATATGAGGCGCTGGGCCTGCCGCGAGACCTATGCCAAGCGCGAACGAAAGCAGACCTGTATAAATTGGGTGCCTGAAGTATTTGTAGAAACCCCGGCGAACCAGCTCCGCCTTCGCTTTAGGAATCGGCGATGCTGTGAGAGAGCGTCCGAGGCTGATGCCCGAAAACAGCAAAACAAAAAGGCCAGTTAAAACTAACGCGACACCGACAAGTGTTACCGGCACGTCCACGAGTCCCCAGCCGCCTTGTTGATCTGGCCAAAACATAAGCAACGCAATAAGCACAAATTGAGTGGTAACAAAGGTGTTGCTTCGCTGTTTGTCGGTCATGCTCAAAAGGTTAGCGGTTAAAGCGAAAGGCGCCGACCGAAGTCGACGCCTTCCAGGCTTGGGTCAAAGACTACTTGACAGCTGCCTTTAGCTTTGCGCCTGCAGAAACCTTTACGGTGTTTGCAGCAGCGATCTGGATGGTTGCACCAGTCTGTGGGTTGCGGCCCTGACGAGCGGCACGGTGGCCCTTCGATACAGAGATCCAACCTGGGATGGTGACCTTGTCGCCCTTGGCAACGGTCTTTGCGATGGTCTCGAACAGTGCGTCAACAACACGGTTGACGGCTGCCTGTGACTCACCGGTGTGTGCAGCAATAGCAGCTACTAGGTCGCCCTTGTTTAGAGTGTTAGCCATTTTTGTCCTCCTGGACTTGTAAATGTATTGACGTTGTGTCGCCTATAACGATAAACCCCTGTATTTATAAGGGGTTCATTTGTTTCGGCGTGTTGCGCCCCTTATTTATAAAGGTTTTTGGGCTAATCGCGAATGTAATCGAGCACCCAGACCAAGGTCATGATGGCTGGGCCCAGAATAATGAGCCACCAGCCCCACGCCAAGCCGGCGTGCTGCGTGTAATGAAGTGAGGGATCTTGGCCAAGGTACGCATTGATTGCATCGATGATTTCGAAAGACCTATACAAGTCAACAATCAGCGTGAACAGAGTCACTCCTAGCCACGCGCCTGCCCAATTGCGCAAGCTGATCATATTGAACCCGATGCTCAATACCTCGACCAGCAGCAAAAACCCGCGGCTGTCTGATAAGTCAGACGGGTAGTCGGTTAGCGAGATGTGGGGAGTGTTGATGACAGGGGCGAAGGTTGAACCGACCGTGAGAATTGCGCAAAAGATTGCGATACCAAGACGCTCGGTCGTTATTTTGAAGTCGGCGTGCTCGAAGCTGAAGAACCTTAGAAAACCCATCCGTAAACGATAGGTCGCACCACCGACAAACTAAATGAAAAGGTCGATGTCGTCGCTTGAGCTCTTGCCCTTTGGCAGCTTGTAGCCGGTGCTGCCATTGAGCGGTAGGTAGGGAGTCAGTGCCAAACCAATTGCCCCAGCGAACATCAAAACCCAACCAACGGGTGAGAGCTCCAGCTTCACTGTTGAGCTAAGCAACGCAGCCAAATAAGAGTTGTCGGTGACCGAGTGCAACTGGTTGTTGTAGTCGTAAAGCGCATAAGCCAACTGCAAGAATGCGAGGCCAGCCGGAATGATCACCCAGCGCTCTTGGCGCAGAGCAGACAAGACGATGCCCACAATCGCATAAAGCACAATCAACTTGCCATAAGAGTCTTTGACGTCGAAGTAGCTAACCGAATTGCTACCGCCGAAGGTGCTGCTGAACTGGACGATCGGAAAGAACGCTCCCAAGAAAAGAACGATCGATGAGACTAGTCCGAAGATTTGGCGTTTGTGCATGGTTTCCCCCTGCCACAAATCTTATGCCGAGAAACGAAAAAACCGCCACCCGATGGTGACGGTTCTTTCAGAAAGCTGTTACCAAGAAGACTTGGTGATGCCAGGTAGCTCACCCTTGTGAGCCATGTCACGGAAGCGAACACGCGAAACGCCGAACTTGGCGAGGTAACCGCGTGGGCGGCCGTCGATTGCGTCGCGTCCGCGAACGCGAACTGGCGATGCGTCACGAGGAAGCTTCTGTAGACCTAGGCGAGCTGCTTCGCGCTGCTCGTCGGTGCTGGTTGGGTCAACGAGGGCCTTCTTTAGTTCGAGGCGCTTTGCTGCGTAGCGCTCGACAATAACCTTGCGCTGCTCGTTTTTAGCGATCTTGCTCTTCTTAGCCATGGATTAACGCTCCTCGCGGAATTCGACGTGCTGGCGCACTACTGGGTCGTACTTCTTTAGAACCAAACGGTCCGGGTCGTTGCGACGGTTCTTCTTGGTCACGTAAGTGAAACCAGTACCGGCGGTCGACTTCATCTTGATGATCGGACGAATGTCCTTGTCTTTCTTAGCCATTTAGCAGGCCTCCTTAGATCTTCTCGCCGCGAGCTAGAATCTCGGCAACAACTGCCTCGATGCCACGAACATCGATGACCTTGATACCGCGAGCCGAGAGGCTGAGGGTTACGTTGCGCTTCAGTGAAGGAACAAAGTAGGTCTTCTTCTGGATGTTCGGGTTAAAGCGACGCTTGGTCTTGTTCTGAGCGTGCGATACAGCGTGGCCGAACTGAGGGCCAGTCTGAGTCACCTGACAGTAGGCTGCCATTTCTTCTCCTTTAGGCAAGCCACAACGCGCCTCGTTTGAGGAATTCGCTTTTGGCTTGGATGAAATCATTGGTTGCACTAAGCAACTTCTCAAGTTTAGGCGAGAAAAGAAGCCTTAAGCAAGTTTTTATTTGATTAGCAGTCTTTGCAGACGCCAAATATTTCAACCGTGTGGCTCGGTTCGCGAAACCCGTGCTGCTTTGCGACCTTCTCAGCCCAGGCTTCAACCTCGTTTGCTTCGATTTCTACGGTCTTTCCGCAGGTCTTACAGATCAGGTGATGGTGGTGTTCGGTGGTGCAAGCTCGGTAGAGCAGCTCGCCTTCTTGAGATTGCAGCGAGTCTGCCTCGCCGCTGGCGGCTAGGTCGGCGAGCGCGCGATAAACGGTTGCCAAGCCGATAGTTGAACCGTGGTTCTTGAGCACCAGGTGCAACTGCCCTGCGCTGACGAAACCGATTGCCTCACTCAGGGCATGTCGCACGGCGTCCTTTTGCCAGGTGTTTCTTTTCACGGTCATTTGCGCGCCTTTCCCACATAAGCGATCAGTCTGCAGGTCAGGTAGATAAAGAACGAGATCGAGGTGATGTATGGGCTAATCGGCAAGCCGCCACCGAGTGCCAAAAGGATTCCGCCAACAGAGGCAGTCAGGGCAAATGCAACACTCAGAACTGGCGCGAGCTTTGGTGACGAGGTTACCCGCAGTGCTGCAGCTGCCGGAGTCACCAGTAGCGAGAGAACCAGCAAGGCACCAACCACTTGGACGCTCGCCGCAACCGCTAGACCCAACAGAACCAAGAAGGCGACAGACAGTGCGCCGGTCTTTACCCCTCTAGCCTCGGCAACCTCCGGGTCAAGCGAGGCAAACTGCAGCGGGCGCCAAATTACGGCGAGCGACAAAACTACAAGAATCGCTATGCCTGCCAACCACTCGAGAGATGTGCCGTTCACCGAAACAATCTGCCCGGTGAGCAAGCCGAACTTGTTCGAGGCGCGGCCTGGGTAGAGCGATAGCGCGAGGATTCCAAGCCCGAGACCGAATGGCATCAACACGGCGATAATCGAGTTGCGGTCTTTAGCTCTAGAACCGAGCACGCCGATGATTAGCGCGGCCACCAGTGAGCCAGCGATCGACCCAGCAACGACGTCCATGCCAACCAATAGGGCAATCGAAGCCCCCGCGAACGAAAGCTCGCTGATGCCGTGAACCGCGAATGACATATCACGCGTCATCACGAAAATGCCGATCAGGCCACCGACCAAGCCGAGCAAGGCTGCAGCGATCAAAGAGTTTGTGACCAGCGGAATCAGTTGGTCATAGTTTGAGAAATCGAAAATCACTTCCATTCCTCCTCATCGTGGTGGTGGTGACTTTGGGTGCCGACCACAACGATGCGTCCCTGGTTTCGAACCACATCAATCTCGGTGTCGTAAAGCTCACTCAAAACCTCTGAACGCATCACCTCGTCTGGAGTACCAATACGGTAGCTCCCGTTGGCGAGGTAGAGCACGCGATCGACCATCGAAAGTATCGGGTTGACGTCGTGCGTGACAAACAACACCGCGGCGCTGTGCTCTTTGCGCTCCTGGTCGAGCAAGTCGGCAACGATCTTTTGCTGAGCAGGGTCGAGGGCGCTTAAGGGTTCGTCGGCAAGAATCAGGTCTGGCTCGTTGATCACGGCCTGCCCAACGCGGAATCTTTGTAATTCGCCACCAGAGAGTTCACCGATTGGCTTGCGGGCCAGGTCGAACCCGTTGATGCAGCCCAAGATGTGCTCGACACGTGCGCGGTCGCGCTTGGCATGCAGCGGGATTCCATAGCGATGACCGCTTAGCCCGAGGGTTAGCAGGTCACGAGCAAGCAAGGGCGTGGACGCATCGACTGCGCGGTGTTGAGGAATGTAACCAACATCGCGCGAACCGTGCTTGACCGGCTTGGCACCGATTTCGATAGAACCCGAGTTCAGCTTTTGTTGCCCAAGAATCGCCTTCATAAGAGTTGTCTTGCCCGAACCGTTGGTGCCAAGAACCGCGATGAACTCACCTGGCGCGACATCGAGGTTGAGACCTTGCCAAAGTGCCTTGTCGCCAAAAGCCAAAGATGCGTTCTTCACGCTGAGCACCGGTTTAGTCATCAGAACCCCGCCAAGAACGCGATAGCTCCGTTAAGCATGTAAAAGTAGTCGCCATTGATCTTGCCTTCGTCGGTGTTTTCGGGCAGCAGTTCGCCAAATTCGTAACCGCCCGATCGAACCGAGTAAAGCTCTTGAATTTGCGGGGAGGTAACCGATTCGTTGATTGCCAGTTTGGTCCCAGGAACGCCCAGCTCCTGCTTTGCCTTCTTCATGACTGCGGGCGGAACATCGCGCTCCTCTTCGATTGCCCTTGAGAAGGCAACCGGCGTCACGTTTTGGCAACCGGCGTCTGCGAGCAAATAGTCGATCACTGGCTCGGTTGCGAAAACCCGACCGCAAGAGTTTGCCGCCTTGATCTTGTCTAGCTGTGCCTTGCGCTGAGCGAGCCTCGACTTGAACAAGTCAACCGAAGCCCAAACCTGCCGAGACTTGGTTTTGTCTATGGCTTCGATCGCCCCGCCAATGACAGCGGCAACATCGCCCACCTGGTCTACGTCATACCAAATGTGTTCGTTTCGAGTTTGGTCGTCGCCAGAGGCCATGAAGGCATTTACGACGATCGGCGGTGTTGGGTCGGCGGCAATCAGCTTGGTCATGAAGTCGTCATAGCCACCACCGTTCATGATCACGATGTCTGCTTGGTTTATAGCCAACTGGTCACGAGCCGATGGTTCGAACGAGTGTGGGTCTTGGGTGTTCTTATAGATCAGAGCACTAACG
Organism: Microbacteriaceae bacterium; assembly: GCA_947455435.1. Classification (GTDB taxonomy): domain Bacteria; phylum Actinomycetota; class Actinomycetes; order Actinomycetales; family Microbacteriaceae; genus Rhodoluna. The sequence goes on along the minus strand of CANGNZ010000005.1, from coordinate 37,110 downwards.
GTTGCAGTATTGCCGGCAACCAGGTTTGCCACCGAACCCCAAACGTCGGTGCTGGCAACAATCTTGATTGGGCCGCTGCCGGCCGTCCAAGGTTTCGGTTCTGGCGCAGTCGAGCAACCGCTAAGTAGCAGAGCCGAGGCAAGAACGAACGATAGTTTTCTTAACACGCGTCCAGACTACGCGTTATTGATAATGAGTGTCAATAAGTTTTAGCGATAGAGATTGCTGAGCATGATGCCGTAAACGACGGCAAATATAATTCCAAAAATGAAACCAAGGCCAATAAACACATAGCCCAGAATCGTTGCGGTTTTCGCAGTGCTCTGGTTTGCCGATGAAATCAAGCCCTGCTTCATCTGGTTCAACGAGATGTGGCCAACAATCACGCCAGCTAGTGGCACGAAGAAGGCGAGCACTAAAGCGATGGTAGGCATGTTGCTTAGAGCGCCCGCTGAGCTAGGGGCTGCCGCTGCCGATGCAGGTGCTGCCAGTGGGAGGCCGGTTTCTGGGTCGAAACGGTTAACCGAGACTTCGGCCGCAGTCTTTGGTTTGTCTTTTCGGATCACAAGACCGACAACAAAGAGAATTACCGCGACAATCTCAACCCAAATCGCGATGTCGGCAGCCAATTCCCAACCTTCAGGCGAGAAAAATGCCTTGATAGGCTCTGAACCCTGGCTGATCCAGTAAGCACCTAGAGCAATCGATGCGAATGGGCCAAAAAGACCCAATGCAAATGCTGCCCACTTTGCCGAACGGACGTCCTTAGCTATAACCCCCCAGATGACAACCGCTAGAGCGCCAAAGACAGAGGCAAGGCGATAGGTGATGTCTATGGTCAGAGGAACCAGTTGCTCAGGGCTAATTTGGCCGTACCAATGAACCAGGCCAAACGCCGTGGGTACGTTGTACCAAGAAACCACCGCGCTGACTGCAAATAGAGCAAGCGCCGCCGCGAAAATTGGTTGTTTAGTGAATCTCATGGTTCCCCCTGTTAGTGGTGTTTGTTAGTCGAGCAGCAGCGCTGGCTCTTCGATTACAGATGCTACATCTTGAACAAATCTTGATGCAACGTCGCCGTCGACGACTCGGTGGTCGAAGGTGGCGCCGATTGTGGTCACCTGTCGAACCTGAATCTCGTTGTTGACCACCCAAGGCTTTGGTCGAATAGAGCCGAGGGCAACGATTGCGACTTCACCTGGGTTCAAGATCGGGGTTCCGGTGTCGACACCGAAGACACCGATGTTGGTGATGGTGATTGTGCCATCCTTCATGTCGGCAGGAGTTGTCTTGCCTTCACGAGCGGTTGCGGCCAGCTGCTCAATCGCCTTCGCGAGTTCGAGCATCGACATCTTGTCGGCGTCCTTGATGTTCGGAACAATCAGGCCGCGAGGGGTTGCTGCCGCGATGCCGAAGTTGACGAAGTTGTGAACGATGATCTCTTCGGCGGTGAAGGTTGAGTTGACCATCGGGTTGCGGCGAATAGCCCAGATCATTGCCTTAGCCATGATCAGTAGCGGGGTGACCTTAACGCCGGCAAAGTCGGTCGAGGCCTTGAGGCGTTTGACGTATTCCATGGTGCGGGTCGCATCGACGTCGACGAAGATGCTCACGTGAGGGGCGGTGAAAGCTGATGAGACCATCGCGTTGGCGATTGCCTTGCGGACGCCCTTGACCGGGATTCGCTCTTCGCGCTCGCTCGGAGGCGCTGGTGTGGTTAGGTTTCTGAACACCTTGGCCTGCGAGGCTCCGCCAACAACGTCTTCGCGGGTGACTTCGCCGGCAGGGCCGGTGCCGATCACCTGAGTGAGGTCGACGTTGAGGTCTTTGGCCAGTTTTCGAACCGGAGGCTTGGCAAGAACAGAACCCTCGATGACTGGGATCGAGGTGGTTGCCGAGCTGACGGGTGCGGCTGCTGGGGTTGCAGCTGGGGTGACTCCCTCACCGCGACGGCGACGGGTTCCGCCAACTGAGTGGGCGACCCCGTAACCAACAAGGTTTGGCTGCTTCTCTTCGGCACTAACGCTTGCGGCAGTGTCGGCAACGGCCTGATGAGCAGTGGCGGCCTGCTCGGCAACTGCAACCGCACTGGTTACTGCGCCATCGGCAACGGTGACGCTGATGATCGGCTTGCCAACCTCGACGGTGTCTCCCTCTTTATAGAGGAGTTCTGAGACGGTGCCGGCGAATGGGCAAGGGAGCTCAACGAGCGACTTAGCGGTTTCGATTTCGACGATGATCTGGTTCACCTTTACGGTGTCGCCAGGCTTCACCTTCCATGAAACGATCTCGGCTTCGGTTAGGCCTTCGCCGACGTCTGGTAGCGGAAAGTTAGCAATAGTTGACATCGAAACTCCTAATAAGCCAATGCTCGGTCGACGGCTTCGAGAATGCGGTCGGCGTCGGGGAGGAACATCTCTTCGAGCTTGGCCGAAGGGTAAGGAACATCGAAGCCACCAACGCGAAGCACGGGAGCCTCAAGGTGGTAGAAAGCCTCTTCGGTGATTCGTGCCGAGATTTCGCTCGAGATGCTGAGGTTGGTGCTGTCTTCGTGGGCGACGACAAGGCGTCCGGTCTTCTTAACCGAGTTGATGATCGTGCCGAAGTCGATTGGGCTGAGCGAGCGAAGGTCGATGACCTCGATGCTGGTGCCCTCTTCGGCAGCGATTTCTGCTGCCTGCAGAGCGGTGGCGACCATCGGGCCGTAGGTGGCGAGGGTCACGTTGGTGCCTTCGCGAAGAACTCTGGCCTGGTAGGTCGGCTGAGGCGGGGCGTCAAGGTTGACTGGGCCCTTCTGCCAGTAGCGACGCTTAGGTTCGAAGAACATCACCGGGTCGGTCGAAGCGATTGCCTCCTGGATCATCCAGTAGGCGTCGTTAGGGTTGCTCGGGCTGAGAACGCGAAGCCCAGCGGTTCTGGCGAAGTAGCCTTCTGGGCTTTCGGAGTGGTGCTCGACCGCGCCGATGCCGCCGCCGTAAGGCACGCGAATCACGACCGGCATGTTCATGTAACCCTCTGAGCGGTTCTGAAGCTTTGCCAACTGACTGGTGATCTGGTTGAAGGCCGGGAAGATGAAGCCGTCGAACTGAATCTCGGCGACCGGGCGGTAGCCGCGCATTGCCAAACCGATTGCGGTGCCGACGATGCCGGCCTCGGCGATTGGTGAGTTGAAGACGCGCTTCTGGCCGAACTCGGCGTGAAGGCCTTCGGTTACGCGAAACACGCCACCGAGCTGCGCGATGTCCTGGCCGAATACGAGAACCTTCTCGTTGTCGGTGAGTGCCTTGCGAAGGCCGGCGGTGATTGCCTTAGCGATTGAGAGTTCAACGATGTTGCTCATTAGTTGCCCTCCCCGAAAGATGCTTCGTAACGCTTGAGCCATTCGAACTGTTCGTCGATGCGCGGGTGCGGCTCTGAATAAACATGGTTAAACATGTTCTCAATCGGTGGCTCTGTGAGAGCGAAAGTCGCGTCGCGAATCTCGGTTGCCAGAGCCTCACCGGCTGCCTCAACCTCGGTGAAGAAGTCTTCGCCAACGCCTTGCCGGCGAAGGAACTTTTCGAAACGCTTCAGCGGGTCGCGGGCAACCCAGTGATCGACCTCGGCCTGGTCGCGGTATTTGGTCGGGTCGTCGCTCGAGGTGTGAGCGCCGATTCGATAAGTGAGTGCCTCGATAAAGAACGGGCCGCTGCCTTCGCGGGCGTCGTCCATGTGCTTCGCGGTTACGGCGTAACTTGCGAGGACGTCGTTGCCGTCGATTCGAACGCCAGGAACACCGAAGCCGGCACCGCGCTTAAACAGGGGCACGGTGGTTTGTGAAGCGGTCGGGCTTGAGATTGCCCACTGGTTGTTTTGGCAGAAGTAAACGAGTGGGCTCTTGTTGTTTGCGGCAAACAAGAACGACTCAGAGACTTCACCTTCGGCGGTTGCGCCGTCGCCAACGTAGGTGATTACGGCTAGGTCTTCGTCTTTGTTGCCGGTGCCGACCTTGCCGTCGAACGCGACGCCCATGGCATAGCCGGTGGCGTGGAGAGTCTGGGTGCCGAGCACGATTGCGTAAAGGTGAAAACGGGTTTCTTCTGGGTTCCAGCCACCGTGGTTTACACCGCGCAGCATTTTCAGAATCGACATGAGCTCGATGCCGTGGGTGATCGCTACGCCGTGTTCGCGGTAGCTAGGGAAGATATGGTCGTTGCCGCGCACGCCATAACCCGAACCGATCTGGGCAGCCTCCTGGCCAATGGCCGGAATCCATAGGCCAAGCTGACCCTGGCGCTGAAGTGCATTGGCTTCGAGGTCGAAGCGGCGCATGCGAGCCATGTCGCGATAAAACTTTAGGTAGTCGGCCTCGGTTAGGGCGTCTAGGTATTTGCCATAGGCTTCGAGGCCCTTGGGCACACCAAACTCTCCCTCAGGGTTCAAGAACTGAACCATGGGAACGCTGTTTGAGTCATGCGCGGTCACGAAGACCAATTTACTTGGTCTAGTGGCACAATGCTCATATGAAGCGTTTTCTTATTACCACCGTTATCAACGCAATTGGCCTTTACGTTGTCACTCTGCTGATTCCGGCAATCCACCTAGTGCCTTACGGCGAGGCGTCTTTGTGGACCAAAATCGGCTCATTCCTTGTGGTCGCGGCCATTTTTGGCGCGGTTAACTCGATCATCAGGCCCATCGTCAAGGTTGTCGCGTTCCCGATCTACCTACTCACCTTCGGTTTGATCTCGATTGTGATCAACGGTGCTCTACTACTTTTCGTCGCTTGGCTTTCGAGCCTTTTCGCCGACCAGGTTTTCACGATCGAAGGTTTCACCCGCGAAGGCTTGACTATTCAGTCACTCGGTTGGGCGATTTTGGGCTCACTAATCATGAGCGTGTTCTCAATGATCGCCAAGTCGGTTACCAAGAAGTCGATCTCGAGCGCCAGCTAGCGATCGAATTCGAAGGTTTCGGCTTTCTGTAATTCGCCATAGACCAGCTGACCAAGTATTAGTTCGCGCACGCGACTGACCCCAGTCAAAGTGGTGGCATCGACCATGCCTAGAGTCTCTCGGTAGCGATTCAACTCGTGCGCTTCTAGCGCTGGTGCCCCGACCGGCAGGCTGGCCTCTCGCGAAACCGTTGCCCAGTTTTGCGTGAGTGGGTTGCTTTGGCCGGTTGCCGCAGGAACCGGGTCGTTGCTGTGCTGAATCGATAAAACAGGGACACCGCCAGGAACATGAACCTGCCCGACGGGCGAACCTATCGTGATCACACCAGAAACATCTAGGCCACCCTGTGCAGCGAGTTGGGCTGCGGCGATGCCACCAAGTGAATAGCCCGCGATAATCACGTGCGCTCCGCTTGCCCCGGACTTGTTCAACGCCAGCCTGATTGCCTTCAACAGTTCTGAATGTTTAGGGTCGGTTGCAAGGGCTGTGTCGGTTGAAAGATCGAACGGGTTTTCACCGGCGATTGGCGAGAGGCTCTGCGTGCCCGGAAAATAGACCAAAAGTGTTCTCTGCCCATTGGCGGCCACATAGGTTTCTACGAGAATCTGCTTCTTTGCCTGATTGACCTCATCTATTCGCGAACCAATATCTGCCAGCGAACGGATTGGCGCTCTCGAGGCTGTCGGCACCAAGTGAAACTCAACTTTTTTGTCATTCAGCAAACCGAGAGCCTGTGCAGAATCGGCCTTCTTGCCGAGGTCGGTGCTCGATGAGAGAAACCTGGCTGATTGCGAGCCAAAGTCGCCTGGCGCAAACTGGGCAACACCAAAAGCCACGGCTCCACCAGCTTCGATTTTGGCGAGTGCTGACTTCGGTATCAGGTTGATCAACCACGGATGGTTTCGAATCGCGTGGCCAACCGCCTCGAGCGAATGCGCTACGCGCGCATCGGCACTGAAGTAGTTTTCGGCTGCCACGGCGAGCGCGAGTCTGGTTTTGTGTATTCGGTATTCGATATTCGGAAGCGCGGCGTCTACCTGCGCTCGCTCGATTGGGTTCGGCAGGAGGTGCAGGATTCGGCCAAACAGGTCATCGCCTACGGCTCCCAGTTGACCCGCAACCCTTTCGATCTCGGCACGGCTGGCAACTACTGCAGGGTCTCCCCCGTAGCCAACTAACCCAGCCACGGCAACGCGATCAGGTTGGCGCGTAGTCTGTGCAGTTCGTCCACCAGTTTTTGTATTTCTGCTTGGCAGGCTCTAGCCGCCGAGCCATTCCAGAGGTGGGCCTCGGGGAAGGCCGCGTGAAGTTTGGCTATCAGAGCCACCAGTTCTTGATCCACTTGCGTCATGCCCAAAAGAATGCCCAGTTTTGCGGTCAACTACGCCCAAACCCCAAAGGCGGTGGATAACTAGGGCAAAATAGTCCTGTGACCAATCTATCTGCGCAACCACTTTCCCCGCTCGATGGCCGTTACCGTGCTGCCGTAGGCACCCTCGGCGAATACCTGAGTGAAGCCGGCCTGAACCGTGCTCGAATTCACGTTGAGGTTGAGTGGCTGATTCAGCTCGCGAACAGAGCACTCCTGGGCACGGCTAACCCTGTTCTCGCCCCTGAGGCCGAGCAGCTGCGCAAACTTGCAACCGACTTCTCAGACGCAGACGTCGCCGAACTTGCCGCCACCGAGGCTGTCACCAAGCACGATGTGAAGGCGGTCGAATATTTCATTCGCAACGCGCTCACCAAGTTGGGCCGCGAAGACCTTCACGAACTAACCCACTTTGGTTGCACCAGCGAAGACATCAACAACCTTTCTTATGCCCTAACGGTCAAAGACGCCGTGAACAATGTCTGGCTGCCAAAGGCTAAAGCCATGGTTGCCAAGCTCGATGAGCTCGCTAAGAAGTACGTTGACGCCGCCATGCTTTCACGCACCCACGGCCAGCCGGCCACCCCAACAACCATGGGCAAAGAGCTTGCTGTTTTCGTTCACCGCCTGAACCGCCAGATCGCAAGAGTCGAAAATACTGAATACCTCGGCAAGTTCTCGGGCGCAACCGGCACGTTCTCGGCGCACGTGGTTGCTGCCCCAGAGGTTGACTGGGTGAAGCAGTCTCAAGACTTCGTTGGTTCACTTGGCCTCACCTGGAACCCGCTAACCACCCAGATTGAGTCACACGACTGGCAGGCAGAGCTTTACTCTCGCATTGCACTCTTCAACCGCATTCTGCACAACCTCTGCACCGACATCTGGAGCTACATCTCGGTTGGTTACTTCAAGCAGATTCCCCAGGCTGGCGCGACCGGTTCATCAACCATGCCCCACAAGATCAACCCGATTCGCTTCGAGAACGCAGAATCAAACCTTGAGCTTTCCAACGCTATCTTGGACTCGCTCGCAGCAACCTTGGTGACCAGCCGCCTGCAACGTGACCTCACCGACTCCTCTTCGCAGCGCAACATCGGCCTCGGCTTTGGCCACAGCATGTTGGCGCTCGACAACGTGACCCGCGGTTTGGGTGAAATCGAGCTTTCGAATGGTGTTCTCGAGTCTGACTTGCTAGACAACTGGGAGGTTCTCGGCGAAGCGATTCAGACCGTGATTCGCGCCGAGGTTGCCGCTGGTCGCTCACAGATTGCCGACCCGTACGCACTTCTAAAAGACCTAACCCGCGGCAAGCGCATTGGCCACCAAGAGTTGATTGAGTTCGTCACCGGGCTAGACATCTCGCAGGAGGCCAAGGATCGCCTTATTGCCTTGCGACCAAACACTTACACCGGCCTAGCCTCAGAGCTGGCTACGCGCTTCGGCGCTAAGTAAGTCTTTTAGCGCGGTCTCAAGTTCTGGGTATTGAAAATCAAACCCATTTTTCTGTAGTTTTGCTGGCACGGCTCTGCGACCAGTGAGGGCAAGCGCCGAGTCGGTTCTAAACAACAACCACGCGCCTATTCGAATGGCTATTGCCGGTGTTGGCGGCGTCCAAGGTCTATGGAGTAGCGACCTCAAGGTTTTCATGAGGGCGTCGTTGGTTACCGGGTTTGGGCTAGTCAGGTGAATCGCCCCGAAAATCTTCTCGTCTCCAATGATGTGCTCTAGGGCACCGATGAAGTCGTCGAAGTGAATCCACGAAACCCATTGCTTGCCAGAGGCAACTCTGCCGCCGAGAAAGAGTTTGGTGATCCTAACAAGACGATCTAGGGCGGGTGTGTCACGCTGCAGAACAACTGCGGTGCGGAGAATTGCGAGACGTTGGCTACCTGACCCACTAGCGGCAGCTTCCCACGCGCGAGCCACCCCAGCCATCTGCCTTGGGCCGCTGGCTGGCTGAGCAGTTTCGTCTAGTTCTACGCTGCCAGCATCGCCATAGATTGCCAAAGTGCTCATCTGTAGCCAAAGCTTTGGGGCGCCAAACTTTCGAGAGGCGTGCACGAGAGTTTTGGTTGGTTCAACGCGTGAACTTGCGAGCAAGTCAACGTTTTTGTTAGTTGGCACTTTGTCTACAAGCTCGCCAGCTAAGTTCAGCAAAATCGCGCCTTTTAGCGATCGACCCCAAGACGCTTCAACACTTCGCCCGTTCCAAACGAGTTGTTTGAATCTTGAGATTGGCTTTATTTTGCGAGTCAGAATGGTTACGTCGTAACCTCGCATGGCGAAGTGGTTTGCCACACCTTGGCCGAGGGCTCCAGAGCCACCGGCGATTACCAGCCGCTGCTGCATAGAGGCTACTTAAGTCGAGGCTCGTTAGGGTCTTGAGGCTCAGCCCCGCGCATGCTTAGGTCGAGGGTTGCTATGGCAACCAAGACGACGATGAAAGCCAGGCCGCCCCAGATCAGTGTCTTGCCTAGGTCGCGAAGGCCACCCCAGGCAATGAAACCGGTGATTACGCCAGCGATAGCCGAAAGGGTTAGGTAGACGCGCACGCCGAGAATCTTTTTGATGGGGGCCATGTTTCTAGCCTAATCCTGTTTTAGCGGCTTGGGTCCGACGGCGTCGATGCCCCAGTGAACTGCCAGGATCCCGCAGTAAACACCGAAGATGCCGATTGCGCCGATTGTGTCGAGTGCTAGCCAAACGAATAGCGACCAAACAATGAGATGGAGTGACCAGTTGATGATGTGGTCGGTGTTTCCCTTTTTGAACCAACCATTGCCGAAGTTGATGGCGATTTCGGCGAGCAACTGAAAAAGGGTTGCAATGAGAACGAGCATGTAGAAACGATCAAAGGCCAACGGAAGCTTGCCCATTAGCGAAGCGAAGGTAATTGTGAGCACCAAACCAAGCAGATTCATTGCAGCGACGAATCCTCGGTGGCGGTAGGCGATTGTGTCGATCGCAAAGACGAGTGCTGCGAAGACAAGAACGGCTATTGAGGCCACGTCGGCGTTACCCCGATTGAAGATGACGCCGGAGGCGCCAATCGCCGCGCCTACGGCTTTTAGGGCTTGAAGCTTGCGCATTACTCTGGCGTCTTTTTGCTCATGTTCATAAAACGAGAGTACGCGCCTTGGAACAAGACCGCGACTGTGTCTGTAGGGCCGGAGCGCTGCTTAGCCAGAATGATGTCGGCTTCGCCGGCACGTGGACTGTCTTTTACGCCCATGTCTTCGCGGTGGAGCAGGATCACGACGTCGGCGTCTTGCTCGAGCGAGCCAGACTCGCGAAGGTGTGAGATTTCTGGCTTTTTGTCGGTCTTTTGCTCAGAGTTTCGGTTGAGCTGTGAGATCGCAATTACAGGTACGTTGAGCTCTTTGGCAAGAAGCTTCAGCGAACGTGAGAACTCAGAGACTTCTTGCTGGCGCGATTCGACCTTTTTGCCCGAGGTTAGGAGCTGTATGTAGTCGATAACGATCAACTTGAGGCCAAGGCTTGAGGCCAGGCGGCGGCATTTGGCTCGAATCTCGACGAGTGTGAGGTTTGCCGAGTCGTCGATGAAAAGCGGGCTGTCGTTTAGGCCGCCACGGGCGTGGGCCAACTTCTTCCATTCGTCTTGGCCAACCGTGCCGCCACGCATGTTTTGCAGTCGAACGTCTGCCTCGGCACTAAGCAGGCGCAAGGCGATTTCGGCTCGGCTCATTTCGAGCGAGAAGAACAAGACGGGAGCCTTCTGCTTGATGGCAGCGTGGCGCGCAAAGTCGAGGGCGAGGGTTGACTTGCCAACACCTGGGCGGGCGGCGAGGATGATCAGCTGGCCGCCGTGTAGGCCGTGGGTTAGACGGTCTAGGTCGTGGAAGCCTGTAGCGATGCCAGCCATTTCACCGCCGCGCTTCTGGGCGAGCTCGATTTCTTCAACTGCTGCCTCGAGCGAGACATTTAGTGGCACATAGTCTTCGCTGAATGCCGAGGAGCCAACCGCGTAAATCTCGGCCTGAGCTTGATTGACGAGGTCTTCGACTTCGCCTTCATTGGTGTAACCCATCGCCGCGATTGAGGTCCCGGCTTCAACCAGGCGTCGAAGTACTGCCTTTTCTTGCACAATCTTGGCGTAGAAGCCCGCGTTTGCTGCAGTTGGCACAACGCTGGTGAGGCTGTGCAGGTAGTCGGCGCCACCGGCGCGAACCAGGTTTCCGGTGCGGGTTAGCTCTGCTGTGACTGTGATTACGTCGGTTGGTTCGCCTCGACCATAAAGGGAGTAGATGGCGCTGAAGATCAGCTCGTGCTTGGGGGCATAAAAGTCGTGTGCACTGATGTATTCGAATACGTCTGCGACGGCGTCCTGCGAAAGCAGCATGCCGCCGAGGACCGACTGCTCTGCCTGCTGGTCGTTAGGCAATACGCGGTCTACCGCACCGATTTGATCACCCTTTGGGGCTGGTGTGAAAGCCATGGCTACCTCCTATTGCGCACTAAGACTTGTCTAGCATTCACCATCGACACTTTAAAAGCGAACCGAGCCTGTGGATAGATTGTGGAGAACTGTGGAGACACGCCGTTCGAACTGTGCATAACCTGTGGACAACTTGTGGACAATTTGTGCATAACTAACTGCTCCCCCAATGAATACAAGGGTTGCAGCCTGTGTAAAAACTATTTCTGCAAAGTCTAAACTTCGACCTTAGAGTTTGCGACGCGCCGTAATTAGACACGCTGAAACCCTAGTTATACACAAGTTATCCACAGGGTAAAAGAAACGGCGCCGGGTCGAAACCCGGCGCCGCCCTAGTGGATATGGTTACTTTGCAGCCACAACCTGAAGGGTTACGGTAGCAACTACGTCGCCGTGTAGGCGAACGGTGGCTTCGTGGTTGCCAGTTACGCGAACTGGAGCAACAAACTCAACCTTGCGCTTGTCGACCTCTGGAAGACCAGCGGCAACGATAGCTGCAACGACGTCGGCGGTCTTGACGGCGCCGAATAGGCGACCCTCTTTACCGGCCTTTACGGCGATGCGGATTGGCTTCTCTTCAAGGCGAGCCTTGAGGGTCTGTGCCTCTTCAACGGTTGCAAGTGCACGTGCTTCGCGGCCTGCGCGAATCGACTCAACCTGCTTCTCGCCACCCTTGCTCCAAACGACTGCAAAGCCCTTCGGGATCAAGAAGTTACGAGCGTAACCGTTCTTTACTTCAACGACGTCGCCTGCAGAACCTAGGCCGGAGACCTCGTTGGTCAGAATAACCTTCGACATATCTTCCTACTCCTTAGTTACGGCCAGCGCCCGAGTATGGCAAAAGAGCCATTTCGCGAGCGTTTTTGATGGCACGGGCGATTAGACGCTGTTCCTGAACAGAAACACCGGTGATGCGACGGGCGCGGATCTTTCCGCGGTCCGAGATGAACTTACGCAGGGTAGCGATATCTTTGTAGTCGATAACGCCAACCTTGATTGACTTCACTGGCGCAAGCTTCGCATTCTTTGCGTTGCGGTTTGGCTTGCGACGAGTGTCGTTGGACTTTCCAGCCATTTGATACTCCTAAAGTTTTCGAATTAGAACGGGGTGTCGTCTGCGCCGGCAGCTGCGCCTGGGTTTGCCCAGTCATCTGCTGCCTTAGGTGCCTTGGCAGCACCCGAGTCGCCCCAAGGGGTCTCGGCTACTGCGCCGCCCTCACGGGCACGACGGGTGATTGAGGCAGTTGCGTAGCGAAGCGAGCCACCGATTTCGTCGATGTCTAGCTCAAGCGAGGCGCGAGCCTCACCAGCAGCCGACTGATAGGCCGAAGGGGCCTTTAGTCGACCGGTCACGATAACGCGGGTGCCTTTGGTAAGCGACTGAGCAACGTTTTCTGCTAGCTCGCGCCATGCGGTGCAACGCACCCACACGGTCTCGCCGTCTTCCCATGCGTTGGTCTGACGGTTGAACGTGCGAGGGGTTGAACCCACGCGAACGCTAACAACCGCTACTCCACCCTGGGTGTAACGCAGCTCAGGATCGTCGGCAAGGTTGCCAACAATCGTTACGTTTAGTTCGCCGGCCATTTTGGCTACTCAGCGTCCTTCTTGGCAGCTGGCTTGCGCGGAGCACGAGCAGGCTTGGTGTCAGCGATCTCTGCAGCAGTGATCTCTGGAACATCAATCGGCTTGATGCTGACGACAGCTTCGTCTGCACGAAGAACCTTGGTACGCATGACGGCTTCTGAAAGTCGTAGCTGGCGATCTACTTCGAGAATGTCGGCAGAAGTTGCCTTCAGGTTCACGACGGCGTAGATGCCTTCGGTCTTCTTGTTGATTTCGTAGGCCAGACGACGTTTTCCCCAGATTTCAACGTTGTCGATGGTGCCTCCACCATTGCGAACTACGTTAAGGAATTTGTCGAGGCTTGGAGCAACGGTACGTTCTTCGACTGACGGGTCGAGGATAACCATGAGCTCGTATGGATGCATAACTAACCCACCTCCTTCGGACTAAACGGTTATGGGACTTCCATAACAGGAGGGTAAATAAGCATCGCTGCCCAAAGATATGGGCAACCTGTCTACTCTACCTGCTAGACCACCAGGCGAGCAAGCGTTCTTTTGCGGCCTCGGGGCCGATTGAACCCTCCTCTAGGCGAAGTTCCATGAGAAACGCTCTTGCCTCGCCAACCTCAGGGCTTGGCTTGAGGTCGAGAATTGCCATGATTTCTTCGCCGCTAAGGTCTGGGCGCAGCGAATCGAGTTCTTCTTGCTCGCGAAGCGCTGCGATGCGGTTTTCTAGGTCATCGTATGCAAACGAAAGCCGGTCGGCCTTGCGCTTGTTGCGCGTAGTTACGTCTGCACGGGTTAGAGCGTGAAGGCGCTCAAGCAGGTCTTCGGCGTCGCGAACGTAGCGGCGCACTGCCGAGTCACTCCAGCCTTGGTCACCGTAGCCAAAAAAGCGAAGGTGAAGCTCAATCAGGCGGCCGACGGCCCGAATGGTTTCGTTGTCGAACTTGAGCGCCTGCATGCGCTTTTTGGCGAGGCGCGAGCCAACTAGATCGTGTTGGTGGAAGCTCACACCGCCCCCCGGCTCGAGCCTGCGAGTCTTCGGCTTGCCGCAGTCGTGCAGCAAAGCGGCAAAGCGAAGCACAAAGTCGCCTTCGAGCCCGTAATTCTTTTCGTAGTCAATCGCCTGCTCAACAACGGTGAGTGTGTGTTCGTAGACGTCCTTGTGGTGGTGGTGTTCGTCGACCTCGAGGCGGAGCGCAGGAAGTTCTGGCAACACGAGCTCTGCGAGCCCTGAATCGACAAGCGCCGTAAGACCCTTGCGCGGGTTTTCGCCAAGCATGAGCTTTACGATTTCATCGCGGACGCGCTCAGCAGAGATTATTTCGATGCGCGCGGCCATAGCAACCATGGCGTCGAAGGTTGCCGGTTCGATTTCGAACCCGAGCTGCGAGGCGAACCGGGCGCCACGCATCATGCGCAGTGGGTCGTCGCTGAATGAGTCCTCGGGTTTGCCCGGCGTGCGAATAACCCCGGCCAAGAGGTCCTGCAAACCGTTGAAAGGGTCAACAAATGTTTTCGAAGGTAGGCGAAGCGCCATCGAGTTGATTGTGAAGTCGCGTCTAAAGAGATCTTCGTTCAGGTCGTTGCCGAAGGCCACCTCTGGTTTGCGGCTCTCGGGCTCGTATTTGTCGGCACGGTAAGTGGTGATTTCGATCTGGTCGTTGCCGACTCTGGCACCGATCGTTCCAAACTCGCGGCCGATGTCCCAGTGAGCATCAACAAAACCCTTTAGAACCTTGATGATGTCGTCTGGACGGGCGTCGGTGGTGAAGTCGAGGTCGGGAGCCTTGCGACCCAAGAATGCGTCGCGAACCGGGCCACCCACGAGCGAGAGCTCGAAGCCAGCCTCGCCGAACCGTTTGCCGAGTTCGACAAACAACGGCTCGTTAGTGATGCGCTCGAGATTGGCGAGCGCTTGGGCAACCGTTTGCATGGCTTTTAGTGTGCCACAGGGTTGCGGGTTTAGGCTTTGTCTAATGAAACCGAACCCGATGCAGCCAAGAGGTAGGCAGGTCGAAGAGACCTCCGCCGGCGGGTTTGTGCTGGCTGCAGATGGCAGCAACATGGTTGCGTTGATTGGTCGGCAGACCCGAAGCAACCGCCTCGAGTGGTGTGTTCCGAAAGGGCACCCAGAGGGCGACGAAACGATTGAAGTCGCAGCGATTCGTGAGGTCGCCGAAGAAACCGGCTTGATTTGCGAAATCATCGCCCCCCTCGGCGTGATCGACTACAAGTTTCAGGCGAGCGGCAAGCTGATTCACAAAACCGTGCACCACTTCTTGATGCGCCAAATCGGCGGCGAACTAACGGTCGAAAACGACCCAGACCACGAGGCTGTCGATATCAAATGGGTAGCCCTCGACGACCTCTCGGGTATTCTTGCCCACGAAAACGAACGCAAGATGGCTCGCGGAGTCATCGAATGGGTGGAGCGAAATCGATGAAGCGAATTCTCGCCGCCCTGCTTGTTGCCTTGGGATTCTTCGCAGCTAACCCAGCCACAGCCGCAGACACATACGACATCAAGATTGTCAATGCCAGCGACATCAACATGGTCGCCAAGGACTCTCGCCTGCCGATCATCATCCGAAATGATTACGACAGCCAAGCGCGCGTGCTGATTCACGTGAGTGCCAACAATTCGAAGGTAACGATGCCCGAGGCAACCGCTGCGGTTGTGCCTGGCTTCAGCACCTACACCGCCAAGGTTCCGGTGAAGGCGATCTCGAGTGGCGACGTCGAGCTTGAGGTTTGGCTTACGAGCACCACCGGGGTTCGCCTAACGAAAAACGTGAAACTAAATATGCACATCAACTCTGACCTTGAGTTTGTTTTGGTTGGCGGATTAGTGGTCTTGGTTGTCCTTCTCGGTGTTGCAGGTGTTGTTCGCACCTTGCGCAAAAAGAAGGTCGCCGCTTGAGCCTCGCAAGATCTTCGATGATCATGGCCTCGGGCACAATCGTCTCGCGCATTCTCGGTTTTGTTCGTGCCGTCATGCTCGCACTCACCATCGGTGTGACTACCAACGCGGCAGATGCCTTCGGTGTTGCCAACCAGTTGCCCAACAACGTTTACGCGATCATCGTCGGTGGCGTGCTCAACGCGGTGCTGGTGCCTCAGATTGTTCGCGCCCGCAGCCACAAAGACGGCGGCAAGGGTTACATCGACCGCCTGCTCACCTTGATCATCACAATGTTTTTTGCCGTGACGGTAATCACCACCGCGGCCGCACCGCTATTGGTGAGCCTCTACACCGCAGGTTGGTCAAGCAACCAACTCGCTCTGGCAACAGCCTTTGCCTACTGGTGCCTGCCACAACTGTTTTTCTACGGGCTCTACTCGCTTCTCGGTGAGGTGCTCAACGCGCGAAGCGCCTTTGGCCCTTTCATGTGGGCACCGGTGCTCAACAACCTGGTTGCCATTGTCGGCCTTGGAGCGTTCATCTCGATTTTTGGTGCAGACCCAACCGGTTTCAGGGTCGTAACCATGTGGGGCCCCGGCGAAATCGCCCTTCTAGCCGGTACAGCTACCTTGGGCGTCGCGGCCCAAGCCGTGATCCTGTTTGCGTTCTGGAAGCGGATCGGCCTCAAGTTCAAGCTCAACTTCGAGTGGCGCGGGGTTGGCTTGCGCCCAGCCTTGAAGGCGGCGACCTGGACGCTCGGCATGGTCCTGATCACTCAAATCGGCGGACTCGTGCAAACCATCATCGCTTCACAAGCGGTTAGCCACCGCGAAAAGAACGCAGACCCAAAGATCGCGATTGCGTCTGTGGCCGCTTCTTCGATCGCATGGTTGATTTTCATGCTCCCTCACTCAATTGCAACGGTTTCGATTGCGACCGCCTCGTTCACCAAGATCTCAACTCACGCAGCGGCTAAGAAATTCAAAGAACTCAAGGCAGACCTGGGCAAGAGCCTTCGGGCGATCCTCGCAATCAGCGCCCTGTCTACTGCCGTGCTCATGGTGCTCGCCTACCCGATTTCGCGAGTGTTCGTGGGTGAGTACCCGTCGACCGTCGCGCTCGGCAACGTCCTGATCGCAATGATGTTCGGTTTGATTCCGTTCAGCTTCGTCTTCATGTTGCAACGTGCCTTCTACGCGCTCGAAGACACCAAGAGCCCTTTCATATTCACTGTTGCCCAAATCGCTCTTTTTATTGCCGGTGCCATAACAGTCGCGCTCACCGTGCCAGCCCAGTGGCTAGTTGCCTCGATGGCTTTGGTTAACAGCATCAGCATCACCGTTCAGGCGATCATCGCTTACCGCGTGCTGCGCAAGCGAATCGGCGCTTTCGAAGGGCTAAAACTTTCGGGCGCACTGGTTTCGATGATCCTCGCCGCAGCTCTCGCAGGCGGCGTTGGCTTGGTAACGATGAACCTTTTCGGGGGTTTGGTTGCCGGCTCGTTCGCACTCAAAACCGTTGTCGGTGCGCTCGTCTCTTCGGGTGCTGTTGGCTTGGTAATGCTCGCCGTCTATGCAGTCGTTCTAAAGTTTTTGAATGTTCCCGAAGCCGACACCTCGCTGAAGGCCATTAGGGGAATAATCCGCCGATAAAATCGACTATTAGTTGTGTAACTAACAGGAGATCCCCTTGCGCGAAGTAATCATCATCGGTTCCGGCCCAGCCGGCTACACCGCGGCCATTTACACGGCGCGCGCAGGGCTAAACCCGCTACTTATCGCCTCATCGGTTGAAGCCGGTGGCGAACTTATGAAGACCACCGAAGTAGAAAACTTCCCTGGCTTCCCAGAGGGCCTGATGGGCCCAGACCTAATGGCAAACTTTCAAGCCCAAGCCGAGCGTTTTGGCACCGAAATTCTGCTCGACGACGTTGTCGAAGTGGATCTTCGTGGAGATGTAAAAATCATCAAGACCGGCGAAGGAAAGACCTTTGAAGCCAAGGCTGTCATCTTGGCAACCGGAGCGGCCTATCGCGAGCTTGGTTTGCCGCGTGAAAAGGAACTTTCTGGCCACGGAGTTTCGTGGTGTGCAACCTGCGACGGCTTCTTCTTCAGACAAAAGACCATCGCGGTAGTTGGCGGTGGCGACTCGGCCATGGAAGAAGCGAACTTTCTAACCCGCTTCGCGGACAAGGTGTATCTGATTCACCGTCGCGACAGCTTCAAGGCTTCGAAAATCATGCAGGAGCGTGCACTAAACAACCCGAAGATCGAAGTGATCTGGAACTCGGCTGTGGCTGAGCTCAAGGGCGAAACGAAGCTCGAGGCTGTAACTCTCGAAGACACCGTCACCGGTGATAAGCGCGAATTAGCCCTAGACGGCCTGTTCATCGCAATCGGTAACGACCCACGAGTCTGGTTGGTCGAAGACCAGCTCGAACTCACCCCAGAAAAGTTCATCCACGTTGAAGGTCGCTCGTCGAAGACCAGCCTCCCAGGCGTGTTTGCAGCCGGCGATGTAATCGACCCGACCTACCGACAGGCAATCACCGCCGCCGGTTCTGGGTGTGTCGCAGCGCTAGACGCAGAGCACTACCTAACCGCCCACTAAATTTCTAACTAGGACAAAAGGAAACCGATCATGACCGAAAACATCACCACCGCCGAATGGCAGAGCAAAGTACTTTCATCGAGCAAGCCAGTCCTAGTCGACTTCTGGGCCGAATGGTGTGGCCCGTGCCGCCAGGTTTCGCCGATCGTAGACGAAATCGCTGCCGAGAACGCTGACAAGCTTCAGGTTTACAAGCTCAACGTAGACAACGAGCCGCAGATCGCCATGCAGTACGGAATCACTGGCATCCCGGCGCTAATCGTCTTCGAGAACGGCCAGCCTGCTAAGTCGATTGTTGGCGCTAAGCCAAAGGTCGCTCTTATGGCTGACCTAAAAGACTTCATCGGCTAGTCTTTATAGACAAACCCAATGGCGCGTTGACCTGAAACACGCCTGAACGGGGGCCGCATGCGCAAAAACCTTGACACTTGGTTAGACGCCTATTCTGCCCGCGCCCACAACCTCTCTGTTTCTGAGGTTCGTGCACTCTTTGCCGTGGTTTCGCGGCCAGAAGTTGTCTCGCTGGCCGGGGGAATGCCATTCGTTTCGGCTTTGCCAAAAGATCTGCTTAGCGACGCGTACGAATCGATGATGAAATCGCAGGGTGACTTGGCGATTCAGTATGGCGGTGGCCAGGGTGACCTGAAGCTTCGAGACCAAACCCGTGAACTCATGGCTCTCGAAGGCATCCGTTCATCGGTTGAAGATATTGTGATCACCACCGGTTCGCAGCACGGGCTCGAGCTGCTCAGCGGCTTGTTTCTAGACAAAGACGACGTGGTTTTGGCCGAGGGGCCTTCGTATGTTGGTGCTCTAGGCATTTTCAGGCACTACGAAGCTCACGTGGAACATGTGCTCACCGACAATGACGGCATGATCCCCGAGGCACTCGAGTCGGCAATCAAGTCGCTCAAGGCTCAGGGTCGCAAAATCAAGTTCCTATATCTGGTGCCAAACTTCGCGAACCCCTCAGGTGTGACACTTGCCAAGGCTCGAAGAGCGAAGATTCTTGAGCTTTGCAAGAAAAACCATATTTTGATCCTTGAGGACAACCCATACGGCCTGCTCTACTTCGACAAGCCGGTGCCAGACGCGCTTCGTTCGATGGACGAAGAAGGAATTGTTTATTTGGGGTCGTTTTCGAAGATTTTGGCGCCAGGATTCCGTGTTGGCTACGTCCTAGCACCGCCAGCGATTCGCGACAAACTCGTTTTGGCTAACGAATCTGCAATTTTGTGCCCGTCATCGTTTAGTCAGATGATGATTTCTTCTTATTTGGAACATGCCGACTGGCAGGGCCAGGTCGAAACGTTCCGCGGTGTTTACCGCGAACGCCGGGACGCAGCGCTAGATGCCATGGCCGAGTATCTGCCCAACCTCGAAACCACACGCCCAGACGGCGGTTTTTACCTTTGGGTCACCCTGCCAGAAGGCATAGACTCAAAGGCCATGCTCCCACTCGCCGTGAAGGAGTTGGTGGCCTACACACCAGGCACCGCGTTTTACGGCGACGGAACAGGGCAAAACAGGCTACGCATTTGCTACTCGTACCCGACCCCGGAGCGCATTAATCTCGGAATAAAGAGACTTTCAACCGTGATCAACCTACAGGCCGAGCTCCTCGAGACTTTCGGCAAGAAGGGCAAAAAATGATTCCAAAGCCAAAACAATCGGGCAAGCTGCGAATCATGGTTCTGGCCGGTGGAATCTCACACGAGCGCGACGTCTCGCTAAAATCTGGCCGCAGGGTTGCTGACGCACTAACAGAGTTTGGCGCAAGCGTAGAAATTCGCGAACCAGATGAAAACTTGCTCGCCAACATCAAAAAAGATAAGCCAGACGTAATCTGGCCGGTTTTGCATGGCGCAAGTGGCGAGGACGGTGCGCTTCGCGACATCTTGGCGCTCACAGGCGTCCCATTTGTAGGCGCAAGCCCGCAATCTGCTCGTTTGGCTTGGGATAAATCAATTGCCAAGATTTTGGTAGCAGCACAGGGCATTCAAACCCCTCCCTCGGTTACTTTGCCTAAAGAAACCTTCAAAGAACTCGATGCCGAAGGCGTTTTGAAGGCGATAACCAACGCTCTTTCGCTGCCGCTGGTCGTAAAACCCGCTCGTTCTGGCTCGGCGCAAGGCGTGACCCTGGTGAAAAAGGTTGATCAGCTATCGAAGGCGATGATCGATGCCTATGTTTACTGCGACGTGGCCATCATCGAAAAAATGGTCGAGGGCACCGAGCTGGCAATCAGCGTTATCGACCTGGGTGCCGGGCCAATTGCCTTGCCTGCCGTAGAAATCGAGCCATTAGATGGTCATTTCGGCTACCAGGAGCGCTACACGGCTGGCGAAACCAATTACTACGTTCCTGCGCGCCTGACTAAGGCTGTGGCCGAGAGAGCCGCTGCAATGGCGATTAAGGCCCATAACGCGCTCGGTCTTCGCCATCTTTCACGAGTAGACATGATCGTAGACAAAAAGGGCACCCCGTGGTTCTTGGAGGCCAACGTGCTGCCTGGCCTGACCGAGACCTCGCTGTTGCCGCAGGCTGTGCTTGCAGCTGGCCACTCGCTAGGCGAGGTTTATTACTCGCTGGCAGAGGCCGCGCTACGAGCACGCGGCTAAATAGCCCTAATCGTTAGGGCCCAAACGAATTAGTGCGGGTCTAGTTCAATGTTCATCTCGGCAATAATGCGGTTCAAATCGGCAACCGAAGCAAAATCGATCACAATCTGGCCCTTTGCCTTGCCGATGCTGATTCGCACGCTGGTGCCAAGCTTGTCGCCAAGCTGATCGGCGATGCCCTTCAAAGAATCCTGGCGCTTGCCCGGCTGAATCTTGCCGCGCTTGGCCTCAGGGCGGTCAATGGCGACAAGCTCCTCTAGCGAGCGGACAGAAAGACCCTCGTTGATTACCTTGTTCGAAAGCTCAACCATGCGTTCTTCGCTGGCGGCGCCAAGCAGGGCGCGGGCGTGACCGGCACTCAAAACCCCGGCGGCTACCTTGCGTTGAACCTGCGCAGGCAGCTTCAAAAGGCGAATCGTATTGGTGATGCGCGGGCGGGAGCGCCCGATTCGCTCGGCCAACTCCTCCTGAGTGATGCCGAAGTCTTCGAGAAGCTGCTGGTAGGCGCTCGCTTCTTCGAGTGGGTTTAGGTCGCTTCGGTGCAAGTTTTCTAGAAGCGCGTCGCGAAGCATGTTCTCATCGGCGGTCTCACGAATAACCGCAGGGATCTTGCTCAGACCGGCTTCTTTGGAAGCGCGCAGGCGGCGCTCGCCCATAATCAGTTCGTATGAACCCTCAGAAAGCTCACGGACAACGATTGGCTGAAGAACGCCAAGTTCCTTGATCGAGTGGACGAGCTCACCAAAGGCTTCTGGTTCGTAGACGCTTCGTGGTTGCTTTGCGTTAGGAACGATGGCGGCAAGGTCTAGGTAACCAAAGCGGGCACCTGGCACAGGCACAAGATTCTCTGCCTGGCTGCCGCCCTCGGTGAAAAATACGTCGATTGGGCGTTCAACCGGCTCGGTCGGGATCAATGCGCCGATTCCGCGGCCTAGGCCACTCTTTCTATCTGCCAAGTTGTGCTCCTCTGGTGGCGATTTCAATGGCGGCCTCAAGGTACGAAATTGCACCTGGTGAACGCCGGTCGTAAGAAATGACAGTTTTGCCGTAACTTGGCGCCTCTGAAACTCGCACCGAACGAGGAATCACGCTGTTTAGCACCTCGGTCTTGAAGTGGTTTCGCACTTCGTTGGCGACGTCCATGGCCAAATTGGTTCTGCTGTCGAACATGGTCAGCAGCACCGTGGAGATCACGAGTTCGCGATTTAGCTGTTTTTTGATCATGTTGATGTAGTTTTCAAGCTGCTCGACACCCTCGAGTGCGTAGTACTCACACTGAATCGGCACAAGAACCTCACGCGCGGCAACCCAGGCATTAATTGTTAGCAGGCCAAGACTCGGTGGGCAGTCGATAAAAATGTAATCCGGCGGCGACATGGTCGTTTCGAGATAAGTTTCGATCGCGGTGCGAAGACGCTGCTCTCTAGCGACCATCGAAACCAGCTCTAGTTCGGCGCCCGTGAGGTTGATTGTTGCAGGAACACAGGTGAGGCCCGGCATCTCAGGGCTGACTTTAATGACGTTCTCAAGCGGAACATCGGCAATCAATACTTCATAAATGCTCTCGACGCCGGCGTGATGCTCGATTCCGAGCGCCGTGGACGCGTTTCCCTGGGGATCGAGGTCGATTACCAGGACACTTAGGCCTTTTGATGCGAGCGCTGCAGCGATATTGACCGCTGTCGTGGTCTTACCAACGCCACCTTTTTGGTTTGAGATCGTAAAGATGCGAGTCTTAGCCGGGCGAGGTAGGCGCTGGGTGTCGGCACTTGCTAGTCGTTCGGCATTCTCGTAGAGCTCTCGGGCGAGCGGGGTGCCCAGATCATCAGGATGTTTCACGTGAAACAACCTCCTGCCAACCAGTCGGTTCGGGGCTAACCTCTTCGCGGCCAGCAGGGTAGCCCAAACCGGCTACTACTGATGGCTTAGTGACCGACGAGGCTTCTGCCGCGGTCGATGCATGTTCTGAGGTGGTCAAATCTGCTCTCCGGTGAGTTTCCAAAGGTTCAGATTAGCCTAGTTCTGACCACAGTTGTAGGGTCGGCCAGATGTTCTGCCCCAACTGTTAGTAAATCAAAGCCCGAGATCTTCATCTTCTTGGCTAGCTTCTGCGCCTCGGCTATCTCATCACCAGCCTTCGAACCCTTGAGGGCAAGGAGTTCACCGCCGCCGCGAATGAGATCAATCGTGAGTCTTAGCAGCTTTGAGAGGTTAGATACTGCTCTTGCGGTGACGATGTCATAGACGCTGCCGACCTCCTCGGCTCTGGCGCGCAGGACCTCCACGTTCGTGAGACCTAGTTCTTCAACCTGAAGTTTCAACCATTCAGAACGACGCTCCATGGGCTCGATAAGTGTGAAGTGGGCGTTCGGTTGAGCAATGGCCATCGGGATGCCAGGCAGACCGGCGCCTGAACCGACATCGGCAACGGTTTTGCCGTCGGCCACCAACTGCGCAACTACGGCGCTATTGAGAATGTGCCTCGACCAAATGATCTCTAGCTCCCGAGGGCCAAGCAAACCGAGCGTGTCAGAGTCGCGGGCTAGCGCCGCGGCGTAGGCGCGGGCCAATTCGATTCGATCGCCAAAGATGTCCTTGGCGACTACCGGTTCTTTTTCTACTGCCATGACTACCAATCTTCCATGTTTCACGTGAAACATCGACAAAGAAAAAGGCCGGGGTTTCAGCCCCGGCCTTTTTCAAATGCCTATTAGGCGGGCTTGACCACGATGTGGCGGTCTTTGCCTTCGCCCTCAGACTCAGAGACCAAGCCGGCTTCAGCAACAAGGTCGTGAACAATCTTGCGCTCGTAAGAAGACATTGGCTTCATCGGCACAGCCTCGCCGAGGTCTTTGACCTTGTCGATGATGCGGGTAACGATGCGGGTGATGTCGTCTACACGCTTTTGGCGTGAACCACCGACATCGAGAATCAGACGGCTAAAGCTGTTGGTCTTCACCTGAACGGCTAGACGAGTTAGCTCCTGCAGCGCCTCAACGGTCTCAGGCTCAGAGATGAGACGAAGGTTGCTGTCTTCTTCTGCGCTGATCTCAAGGTACGCACGTCCCTGGCGAACATCGATGTCGATGTCGCCTTCCAGGTCGTAGATGTCTAGGAACTCTTCAAGGTAGTCGGCGGCAATGTCGCCCTCTGCCTCTAGAGCCTTGACATCGGTAGCGTCCGAAGTTTCTTCGGCAACTACTTTTTCAATTACTTCTGGGGTCTCGTTTTCAGACATTTCTCTCCTACTTGCGCTTTTTAGTGCGCTTTTTACTTACAGGCTGGGCCCGCTGGCTGTTTTCGCGAACGATGTCGATTGTCTCGGCTTCGCTCTCGAGCTCTTCAATAACCTCGGCAAGCTTGCCCTTCTTGGCAAGGCGCTGCTGGCGCTCTTCGAACGCCTGTGAGCCCGGGGTTGGCATGCGACGGATCACAAAGTACTGCTGACCCATGGTCCAAAAGTTGGAGGTTAGCCAGTAGAACATGAGTCCTAGCGGGAACGCGATGCCTGATACTGCGAAGATTAGCGGGAACGCGTAAAGCATGATCTTCTGCGTCTGCATGTACTGGCTGGTCTGGGTGGCAGCATTCTGGTTCTTGGCCATGATCTGCTTCTGAGTGATGAACTGCGAGGCGGTCATCGCGACGATCATTGTCACACCGAGGACCCAAACCGAAACGTTTCCGTTTGCTGTGCTGAGCGAGTGCTGAAGAGGTGCACCGAGAAACGACGACTCTTGGAATGACTTTGAAAGCTCTTCGCTCATGACGCCAACGCCCTTGTGGCCGCGAGAAGCGGTTTGCAGGGTGCTGAACAGGCTGAAGAAGATAGGCATCTGCATGAGCATTGGCAAGCAGGAGCTCAAAGGGTTAGAGCCGGTGCGCTTGTAGAGAGCCATCTGCTCCTGGGCAAACTTTTCGCGTGACTCGCGGTCGGTCTTTCCCTTGTACTTCTTCTGAAGCTTGGCGAGTTCGGGCTGAACCAGCATCATGTTGCGCTGGCTCTTGATCTGGCGCACAAAGATTGGAATCAGGGCGGTTCGAACAACCAGCACCAGGAACACGATCGAAAGAACCCAGGTGACACCCCAGTTAGAGTGCAGGCCGATCGCGGTGAACGTGGTGTGGAACGCAGTAAGAATTAGCTCAATGAGCCACTTAATGGGCCAGAGAATATCAGGCATCTGGTTTAGCCCTTCCTTGGTTGGGGTGTAACAAAACCGTTTTCTTTTACTAAGAAGGCGCCCGAGCCCGGCTTTACCGGATCGACACCGCCCTTAGAAAAGGGATTGCACCGCAGAATACGCCAGGTGGTAAAAACCACGCCAGCAAATACGCCGCGCTGCTGAACCTGGCCGAGCCCGTAGGCCGAACAGGTTGGGTGGTACCTACAGACATCGCCATAAATAGGTGAGATGAACTTTCGGTAGCCCTTCAAAAACAGGATGACTGCATTTCGCGGTGCCAACCAGACCCAAACCAGGGCATTCATGCCTTGGCCTTTCGCTGAAAAGCCCGCTCGACAGCTGTCTTTGCTTCTTCTCGAAGTCTATTCCAGTCGAGCTCTGCCGCGCCGGGCAACGCCCGCATGACGATCGAGTACTCGCTTGGGTTTTGTTTCAGGATTTCGGCTGCAACACTGCGAAGGCGACGCTTCACTAGGTTTCTACCGACGGCACCCGCAACTGGTTTACCCACCACAAAACCAAAGCGGGCATGAGGACTTGCCTCATCCCGCTTTAGGTAGATGATTACGTGGTCGCTTACCTGCTTGTTGCCTGCCTTCATAGTCGACTTGAAGTCGTCTGCTGAGGTTAGGCGGTTCTCGCGTGCGAGCACCAGGTTAGTTGTTTAGGCCGAAAGCTCTACACGGCCCTTGCGACGACGCGCTGCCAAGATGGCACGGCCGGCACGGGTCTTCATGCGGAGACGGAAACCGTGGGTCTTTGCACGACGACGGTTGTTCGGCTGAAAGGTACGCTTGCTCATTGGTGATCACTCCAAAGCTTGATTGTTGGATCTTGGTTGGTAGCGGATGATTCCGCCGATTTAGCAGCTTCGCCGATCCAAGGCAAAGCAACCTGTTAAACCTATGGCATGCAAGCCCTCTGGGTCAAGTTCTTTGCCTAAATATTTTTCGGGTCCAAAAGCATCGCATAGGGATTTGTAACAGTTTGGTTTAGACACGCCGATACGATTTGCAATTGCATTCGCATATTCGGTTGAATACCTCAGTGGCATTAACCCGCGAGGTTTTCCACAACCCAAAATCTAGTTATCCACAGGTGTGCACAAGTCGCATAGGCTGTGGAAAACTATTGACTCATGAATCGCAAGGGGAACCCGAATGGCTGAAGACGGCGTAACTGCTGCCCTCTGGGCCAGCACGCGCGCTGCCCTGGCTGTGGATGAAAGAGTCAGTCCGGCAATGCGGGGCTTCCTTGAGCTTGCCGAAGTGCAGGGGGCAATTGGCGACTGCATCTACCTCGAGGTGCCAAATGACTTGGCCAGATCGATGCTTGATCAGCGAATTCGCCCAATCATCGAAGAGTTGCTGCGAGCAAACGCAGATAACCAGGGAATTGCTAATTTTCGCGTAACGACCAACCCAGACATCGAACCGGTCTTCGGTTCCACGACAAACAATCCTTCTGAGTTCGACGAAGTGACCGTTGCTGCCTCGCCAACTTTCGAGCCTGCCAGAACTCCGAACAGTTCAGGTTTCGAGACTCGCCTAAACCCCAAGTACACATTCGACAACTTCGTAATGGGTTCGACCAACATTCTTGCCCGCTCCGCTGCATTCGCAGTAGCCGACAAGCCGGCTGGTGCTTATAACCCGCTCTTCATCTACGGTAAATCTGGTCTTGGTAAAACCCACCTTCTCCACGCAATCGGCCATGAGGCCATGAGCCTTTACCCACGTTTCAAGGTTCGCTATGTTTCAAGCGAAGAATTCACCAATGACTTCATCAACGGCATTCGAAACAACAACTCGAACGCGTTCATCAACGAGTACCGAAACATCGACATCCTCTTGATCGATGACATCCAGTTTCTTTCTGGAAAGTCAGAAACCCAGGAAGCCTTCTTCCACACCTTCAACGCCCTGCATAACCACAACAAACAGGTTGTTATCACGAGCGATGTTCAACCGAGCCAGTTGGTTGGCTTTGAAGACCGCATGCTTTCACGATTCGAGTGGGGCCTAAAGACAGACATTCAGGCGCCGGCTCTCGAGACCCGTATTGCGATCCTGCGTAAAAAGGCCGAAACAGAGAAGGTTCGAGTAACCGACGACATTCTCGAATACATCGCCGAGAGAGTTTCGAGTAACGTGCGTGAGCTGGAGGGAACTCTGATTCGAGTTACCGCCTTCGCAAACCTTTCTAGGCACCAGATCGACATGCAGTTGGTTCAAACAGTTCTTAAGAATGTTCCGTCGGTTTCAGAAGATACCAGCGTTCAGGCGGCCGACATCATTCGCGCAGTTAGCGATTACTTCAAGATCAGCCCAGATGACCTGTATGGAAACTCCCGTGTTGCCGCGATCGCTATGGCTCGCCAGATAGCCATGCACCTTTGCCGAGAAATGACCCCTCTTTCACTACCTAAGATTGGCCAAATTTTTGGTGGACGTGACCACACCACAGTCATGTATGCAACCCGCAAGATAACAGCGATGATGAATGACAGACGCTACATCTACAACCAGGTGACCGACATAATCGGTCGAATTCGCGCGGATCAACGCTAATCCACCTGTTCACAACCCTGTGGATAACTGGGGATAACTCTTCTAAACCAGTGAATAAGCGGTAAACGGGCTGTGTACTCCAAAAATCTAATCCACAGGCCTAAGGGTTATCCACAGACTTACACACAGTTGTGTATACATCTTTCACCGTTGTAGTTTCCATAAAAACTATGAGAGACATGGATTTGTCCACAGTTTCCACGAGGGTTAATGATGTTGTTAAAAAGAAAAGATTAAATAGCTCACCCATAACGAATTACTGAACCTTTGGCCGTTTGTGGCAAGATTGACGTTCAGGCCAAGCCACTAAAGACAGGGGACATTTTGAAGTTCCAGGTAAACAGAGACGCACTAAGCGAAGCAGTCTCATTCGCTGTTCGCATGCTCCCTCAGAAGAAGACTCTCCCGATTCTCAACGCGATCTTGATCGAGGCAGATGCGAACGCAATTCGTCTCAGCGTCTACGACCACGAAGTTTCTGCACGAGTAGAGATCGTTGCCAAAGTCGAGACCTCTGGTCGCGCTCTAGTTTCGGGTCGCCTGATGAGCGACATCACAAGCAAGCTTCCTAACGCACCAATCGAAATGTCGCTAGATGCAAACAAGGTCCTCGTCAAGTGTGGCCAGGCCAAGTTCACACTCTTGACCATGCCTGTCGAAGAGTACCCAAACCTTCCGGAGCTGCCGGAAGCCTCTGGTGTTGTGTCAGCCGATGAATTTGAGAGCGCAGTGAACCAGGTTGTTGCTGCAGCCTCAAAGGAAGACTCAACCCCTCAGCTAAACGGAATCTTGCTAGAAACCGAAGATAAGACCATCACCATGATGGCAACCGACCGCTACCGCATAGCAAAGCGCGACCTAACCTGGCGAGCTGATGCGTCCACGGGATCATCATCTTCACTGGTAATGGCCAAAACTCTTCGCGAAGTATCAAAGAGCTTTGCAAACCAGGGTGACATCACCATCGCAATCAACAAAACCGAGGGTCGTGAAATGATCGGCTTCAAGGCCGGAAATCGTTCGGTTACCTCGCTTCTACTCAAGGGAACCTTCCCAGCAGTGAGAGGTCTGTTCCCAGATGAGATTCCAAACTTCGCAATCGTCGCCACCCACGAACTAATTGATTCGGCCCGCCGAGTCTCATTGGTTCTAGAGCGCGACGACTTCATCCGATTCATTTTCGAAGATGGCTCACTAACCCTAGAGGCCACCGGAAACGAAACCGCACAAGCTTCAGAAAGCATCAACGCCGAACTTTCTGGTGAACAAATCGCTCTAGAACTTAAGCCTCAGCTACTGATTGACGGTCTAACCGGAATCCACAGTGAGTTCGTCAAGGTTGCTTTTGTTCGAAGCGAAAATCCAAACAAGCCAGGGCCGGTCTTGTTGTCTAGCCACGGATCAAAAGAAAAGACCGAAGAAGACAACTTCCGTTACCTGCTACAGCCGCGAAGCCCTCTGGCTCGCTAGGCAAGAACCCGAAAGGCAATAAAGATGCATATTGGACTCGTTGGTCTAGGAAAAATGGGTGGCAACATGCGCACCCGTCTACGCAACAACGGCGTAGAAGTAACCGGATACGCACGTGACCGCGCCGTCAGCGATGTAGACAGCCTCGCCGAGATGGTCGCGGCGCTACCGACCCCAAAGATTGTTTGGGTAATGGTTCCTCACGGAGCTGCAACAGACTCCGTTATCAACGAAGTCGCCGCCCTTATGAGCGAAGGCGACCTAATCATCGACGGTGGAAACTCACGCTTCTCAGACGACATTCGCCACGCAGCAGAACTCGCAGAAAAGGGTATTGGCTACCTTGACTGTGGCGTTTCAGGTGGCGTTTGGGGTCTCCAAAACGGTTATGGCCTAATGGTTGGTGGCCCTGAGTCGCTAGTCAAGCAGGCAATGCCAATTTTTGACGCACTACGCCCAGAGGGTGAAGTCAGCGAAGGATTCGTTCACGTTGGCGACCACGGTGCCGGCCACTATGCCAAGATGGTTCACAACGGCATCGAGTACGCGATGATGCAGGCATTCGCCGAGGGCTACGAACTTCTTGAGAAGAAAGAAATCATCAAGGATGTTCCTGGAACCTTCAAGGCATGGCAGCGCGGAACCGTTGTTCGCTCGTGGCTACTGGACCTAATGGTTCGCGCTCTAGAAGAAGACACCCACCTAGACAAGATCCGCGGCTACGTGGACGACTCGGGTGAGGGCCGCTGGACGGTTGAAGAAGCTATTGCCAACGCAGTGCCGATGCCAGCTATTACAGCATCTCTCTTCGCACGCTTCTCAAGCCGTCAGGAAGACTCACCGGCAATGAAGGCAGTCGCCGCACTTCGCAACCAGTTCGGTGGTCACGCGGTTAAGAAAGCCGAATAAGCTAAACGAAATTTAAGTCGAGAGGGTGAGATGTTAGTTAGACACCTCACCCTTTCGCATTTTCGAAACCACACGGCTACCGACCTTGCCCTTCACCCAGGTGTGAACCTATTAGTCGGGTTCAACGGCCAGGGTAAAACCAACTTTGTCGAGGCAATCGCCTACCTTGCCACCCTCAGCTCGCACAGGGTTGCCGGTTACCAGCCGCTAATTCAGCACGATGAACCCCAATCGATCATTCGCGCGCTTGTTTCACATGACGACCGCGACGTATTGGTTGAAGTCGAACTAAACAGGGACACCCCTAATCGCGCTCGAATTAACAAATCCGATTCGAAGCGAGTCCGAGATGTCCTTGGCGTGGTGCACACCGTGGTTTTTGCCCCTGAGGATTTGGATATCGTCAAAAAGGACCCGAGCAATCGACGCGCCTTCATCGACGAGCTGGTCGTGCAGATTTGGCCGCGATTTGCAGGCGTTTATAGCGACTACGACCGCGTGCTCAAGCAGCGCAACACCCTGCTCAGAACGGCCAGGCAAACCGGCACCCGCGGGAACGCTCTCAGCACGCTAGATGCATGGGACGACCAAATGGTTCGACTAGGTTCAGAAATAGTGAATGCCCGGCTCGACTTGATCGAGCGCATCAGGCCGTTTTTAACCAAGGCATATCAGGACATCGCGATAAGCAACAACGAACCGACAGTCATGGTTCGATCAAGCCTGGTGGGAGCACAGGTTCTAGACGAAGACGAAGAACTCCCCTACCTTTCGTTCACAGAAAGAGCGGGCGTAGAAACCATGTATCGCGAAAAACTTGCCTCGGTGAGAGCCAAAGAGCTCGAGCGTGGAATCACTCTAATTGGGCCTCATCGCGACGACCTGGTTCTTTTGCTCGGCGGTAAGGCGGCAAAGCTTTACGCCAGCCACGGCGAGTCATGGTCTTACGCGCTAGCTCTTCGACTGGCTTCAATGCAATTGCTGCGTGAAGAGACGCGGACAGGCGACCCGATTCTGATCCTCGACGATGTATTCGCCGAGCTCGATGCCGGGAGACGAGCCAGGCTCGCCGAATTAGTTGCCGATAATGAGCAGGTGTTGATTACCGCGGCAGTCGCAGAAGACGTGCCGGCCTTGCTCAATGCAAAGATGTTTAGAGTCGAAAACGGGGTGATCGCAAATGGCGAGTGATTTTGCGCAAGAGTTTTATTGGCGCATGCGCGAGGCAGTCACCGGCCGATTGAGTCGCGATGCCAAACGCATCAAGGAGCGCAAAGAACGCGGGGGTTCGAAACCTTTCGAGGGTGGCCGTGACCCGGTCACTGCCCTGGCGTCGGTCGATGCACTGTTCAGCGAGTTCAGCTGGAATGGCGAATTAGCCGAGGCGGATCTGTTTAACCGGTGGCCCGAATTGGTTGGCGAGCAGACAGCCGAAAGCTCGATTCCCGAAACCCTAATCGACGGCACTCTAACTATTCGATGCAAATCGACGGCCTGGGCAACCCAGTTGCGCCTTATGCAAGGCACCATTTTGGAACGCCTCAATGACGCCTACCCCGACCTCGGCATATCGACCTTGAAGATGCTCGGCCCAGCCGCTCCGAGCTGGAAGAAGGGCCCGAGATCGGTGCCCGGAAGAGGCCCTCGCGACACCTATGGATAACCGAGGAATGTCGGCGCGCGAAGGTAGAATTTAGGCGTTAGCTACCCCGAATATCAGTCGCTCAACGGAGCGCCTTTCTAAGGGCCTAACCCGGTATAAAAGGAGCACCAGGCAATATGTCTACACCCGAAAACAGTTACGACGCAGGAAACATTCAAGTTCTTGAGGGTCTAGAGGCGGTTCGCAAACGCCCTGGTATGTACATCGGCTCCACCGGTCCACGTGGTCTTCACCACCTCGTCTATGAAATCGTCGACAACTCTGTTGACGAAGCCCTTGCCGGCTACTGCAACTCGATTCAGGTGACGATCACTAAAGACGGCTGGATCCGCGTCCAAGACAATGGCCGAGGCATCCCGGTTTCGGTTCACCCAACCGAAGGTATTTCGACCGTTCAGGTTGTTCTAACGATTCTTCACGCCGGCGGTAAGTTTGGCGGCGGCGGCTACGCGGTGTCTGGTGGTCTGCACGGCGTTGGTGCTTCTGTTGTGAACGCCCTTTCGACCAAGCTCCGCGTAAAGGTAGCTCGCGAAGGCTTCTTCTGGGAGCAGTCATACCAAAACGGTGTTCCAGACGCGCCATTGGCCAAGGCTGCGCCTACCGAAACCACCGGCACCATGACCGAGTTCGAGCCAAACGCCGAGATCTTCGAAACAGTCGAGTTCGACTACGAGACCCTGCGGGCCCGATTCCAGCAGATGTGCTTTTTGAACAAGGGCCTAGCGATCTCGCTAAAAGACGAGCGCTCTGGCCGCGAAGATTCTTACCTTTACGAAAAGGGTCTGATCGACTACGTCGAATACCTAAACGCCTCAAAGAAGGCAGAGCTTGTCAACGAAGAGATCATCTCGATCGAGTCAGAGACCAAAGAGAAGAACATGTCGGTCGAGCTAGCCCTTCAGTGGACCAACGCCTACACCGAGAGCGTGCACACCTACGCGAACACCATCAACACTCACGAGGGTGGTACTCACGAAGAAGGATTCCGTGCAGCTCTGACCACCCTTCTAAACAAGTACGCTCGTGCGACCAACCTACTCAAAGAGAAAGACGAAAACCTCTCGGGCGATGACTGCCGCGAAGGTTTGACCGCCGTAATCTCAATCAAGTTGAGTGAGCCACAATTCGAAGGCCAGACCAAGACCAAGCTCGGCAACACCGAAGCAAAGGCATTCGTGCAGAAGGTTGTGAACGAGCAGTTTGGCGACTGGCTTGACCGCAACCCAAACGTTGCTAAAGAAATCATTCGCAAGGCTATCCAGGCAGCAACCGCTCGCCAGGCCGCTCGCAAGGCTCGCGAAGCAACCCGTCGCAAGGGCCTACTAGAGTCTGGCGGCATGCCGGGCAAGCTTCGTGACTGCTCGAGCCGCGACCCTAAGGTTTCAGAAATCTACATCGTTGAGGGTGACTCGGCAGGTGGCTCGGCCATGCGCGGCCGCAACCCTGAGACTCAGGCGATTCTTCCCCTACGCGGCAAGATCCTCAACGTCGAGCGCGCACGCCTAGACCGCATGCTCGCCAACACCGAAGTTCAGGCGCTGATCACCGCGTTCGGTACCTCGATCGGTGACGAGTTTGACATCGAAAAGGCTCGCTACCACAAGTGCGTTTTGATGGCCGATGCAGATGTCGACGGCCAGCACATTCGCACCTTGTTGCTAACGCTGCTCTACCGCCACATGCGTCCGCTAATCGAAGCCGGCTACGTGTACCTCGCGCAGCCACCGCTCTACCGCATCAAGTGGTCGAATGCTCCGCACCAATACGTCTACTCAGACGCGGAGCGCGACGCAGCTCTCGAAGAAGGCGCAAAGGCTGGCCGCAAGATTCCGAAAGAAAACTCGATCCAGCGCTACAAGGGTCTTGGTGAGATGGACTACACCGAGCTTTGGGACACCACCATGGACCCAGAGCGCAGAACGCTGCTTCAGGTAACACTGAGCGATGCAGCCCAAGCCGACCACACGTTCTCGACCCTGATGGGCGACGACGTTGAGGCTCGCCGAACCTTTATTCAGCAGAACGCCGCAGACGTTCGATTCCTAGACATCTAAGCCTGAGAGAAGAAAACAATGGCTGACGAAACAACCACACCGAGCACCTTCGACCACGTAGAGCAGGTCGACCTTCAGGTCGAAATGCAGCGCTCATACCTCGACTACGCGATGAGCGTTATTGTCGGACGCGCGCTGCCAGACGTTCGTGATGGCCTAAAGCCAGTTCACCGCCGCGTGCTTTATGCGATGTACGACGGCGGCTACCGCCCAGACAAGCAGTTCAGCAAATGTTCTCGTGTTGTGGGCGACGTCATGGGTCAGTTTCACCCGCACGGTGATGGCGCGATCTACGACACCCTCGTTCGTTTGGTTCAGGACTGGGTTCTTCGTTACCCGCTAGTTTCTGGCCAGGGCAACTTCGGTTCGCCTGGAAACGATCCAGCCGCTGCCCCTCGTTACACCGAGTGCCGCATGGCGAACCTCGCGCTCGAGATGGTTCGCGACATCGACGAAGAAACCGTCGACTTTCAAGACAACTACGATGGCCGCACCCAAGAGCCAACAATCCTGCCAAGCCGAATCCCGAACCTGCTCATCAACGGTTCGATCGGTATCGCGGTTGGTATGGCTACCAACATTCCGCCGCACAACCTGCGCGAAGTTGCCTCTGGTGCACAGTGGTTCCTTGAGAACCCGAACGCAACCCAAGAAGAGCTTCTTGCCGCGCTGATGCAGCGCATCAAGGGCCCTGACTTCCCTACCGGCGCCCAGATTCTTGGCACCCGTGGAATCATCGACGCATACACAACCGGCCGCGGCTCGATCACGATGCGTGCCGTAGTTAACGTCGAAGAACTGCACAACCGCACCTGCCTAGTGGTCACCGAGTTGCCTTACCAGGTGAACCCAGACAACCTCGCTCAGCGCATTGCCGAGCTAGTGAAAGAAGGCAAGCTAACCGGCATTGCCGACATTCGCGACGAAACCTCTGGTCGCACCGGCCAGCGCCTTGTCATCGTCTTGAAGAAGGACGCCGTCGCAAAGGTCGTTCTAAACAACCTTTACAAGATGACCCCACTGCAAGAAAACTTTGGCGCCAACATGTTGGCCCTAGTCGATGGCGTTCCTCGCACCCTCAGCGTCGACGGCTTCATTCGCCACTGGGTCGAGCACCAGATCGAGGTAATCGTTCGCCGCACCCAGTTCAGACTGCGCAAGGCCGAAGAGCGTGCCCACATTCTTCGCGGTTACCTAAAAGCACTCGACGCTCTCGACGCTGTAATCGCGTTGATTCGCAAGAGCGCCACGGTTGACGAAGCTCGCGATGGACTGATCGAGTTGCTAAAGATCGACGAACTTCAGGCCCGCGCCATCTTGAACATGCAGCTTCGACAGCTCGCAGCACTTGAGCGCCAAAAGATCATCGATGAAGCAGCCGAACTTGAAGCCTTAATCGTCGACTACAAGGCGATCATCGCCGACCCAGTTCGCCAGCGCTCGATCATCAGCGAAGAACTCGCCGAAGTTGTTGAGCGCCACGGCGACGACCGCCGCACCGAGATCGTGTTCACCGGCGACGGAACCATGAACATGGAAGACCTGATTCCTGAAGAAGAGATGGTCATCTCACTCACCCGCGGTGGCTACATCAAGCGCACCAAGAGCGACAACTACCGTTCGCAGCACCGCGGCGGCAAGGGCGTCAAGGGCGCGAGCCTTCGAGCCGACGACGTTGTCGAGCACTTCTTCGTCACCACCACTCACCACTGGCTCCTGTTCTTCACCAACAAGGGTCGCGTATACCGCGCCAAGGCATACGAGGTTCAAGAGGCCGGGCGTGACGCAAAGGGTCAGCACGTAGCCAACCTGCTTTCGCTTCAGCCAGACGAGTCGGTAGCTCAGGTTCTCGACATGAAGGACTACAACGCGGCTCCTTACCTGATTCTCGCCACCCGCGAAGGTCTCGTAAAGAAGACTGCTCTCGATGCCTACGACACCGCCCGCACCGGTGGAATCATCGCGATCAAGCTTCGCGAAGGTGACGAACTGGTGAGCGCAATGCTGGTTTCTGAGCAAGACAACCTGCTACTTGTCAGCCACAAGGGCATGAGCATCCGCTTCTCGGCTAACGACGAAAGCATGCGCCCGATGGGTCGCGACACCTCGGGTGTTATCGGTATGAACTTTAGAGAAGGCGACTACCTGCTCAGCGCAGACGTCATCAACGACGCCGACGACACCTTCGTCTTCGTTGTCACCGAAGGTGGCTTCGCCAAGCGCACGGCAGTGGGCGAATACCGACCACAGAACCGCGGCGGCCTCGGCATCAAGGTGGCCAAGCTCGAAGAGAAGCGTGGCGACCTAGTCGGTGCGTTGATTGTGAACGATGAAGACGAAGTCCTCGTTGTTCTGAACAGCGGTAAAGTTGTCAGGTCTCAGGTGAGCGAGGTCCCAGCCAGGGGTCGCGACACCATGGGCGTTGTCTTTGCTCGTTTCGACGACGAAGACTCGGTTCTTGGTCTAGCCAAGAACTCAGAGCGAAACCTAGAATCAACTGCAGAAGAAACTACTGAAGTTGCCGAAGTTGCCCCAGAAGGAGAGTCAGCAGAATGAGCAGATTCAGCCGCAAAAGCCCAAGTTCAACACCAACCAAGCAGGTCAAGCTAAAGCTCGTTCAAATCGAGTTCTGGTCGGCCGTTCGCATGGGCTTCTGGATCAACCTTGGTCTAGGCATCGCCGTAATCATCGGTTTCGCCGCCCTCTGGTTTGTTCTTTCGAGCAGCGCAGTCAACAGCCTGCTCAGCCAGGTCGGTGTTGGTGAGGGTGGTTCGCTTATCAGCCTTCCTCAGATGATCACTTACGGTTTCATCATCGCCCTAATCAACATCTTTGCCGGAACGATTCTGAGTGGTGTTTTTGCACTGATCTACAACGCAATCGCCCGCATCACCGGCGGTTTGGCTGTAGGTTTCACCAACAACTAAAACGAATATCATTTTTCGGTTTGAACCGAAGCGAATATTCGCGTAAAGTTGAAAAGGCTCTAAGGGCCTATAGCTCAGGTGGTTAGAGCGCTTCACTGATAATGAAGAGGTCGGAGGTTCAAGTCCTCCTAGGCCCACGAAAGATTGCGAAAGCAATCGATCAAGGGGACTTAGCTCAGTTGGTAGAGCACCTGCTTTGCAAGCAGGGGGTCAGGGGTTCGACCCCCCTAGTCTCCACAAAGGAGAAGGACCAGTCAGAAATGGCTGGTCTTTTTCTTTACCCACAGTCTTAGACTTTCATCATGATCTGGGGAAGACTCGCAGCGATTGCTGCCACAACTTTATTGCTAGCCGGTTGTTCAGGTTCACCGGTAGCAAAACCGACTGCAACTCCGACGCCCACCTTGGTTGTGAAGCCACAGACAGGTAATCCAGAGGTCGACAGGCTAATCGCAATCATTGAGAGAAGCTGCAAGCTTGGCCAAGCAAATGGAATGGCGATTCATATTCCAAGCACCAAGCAGACAATTTACAGTTTCCCGCCAAAGGCGGGTGAAAACCAGTACGACTATCTCAACCAGATGACCCTTGCGAAAGGAGAGTACGGTATCGGAGGTTGGCCAGACGGTGATCCGCTTTGCCTAGCATCGGCCTATGTTGAACGCCTTGTACCAATTGGGTCGCATAAGAATGCAGACGGCGTCGTTTTTGATTTCGTATTGAAGAAGGTCGACTCGCAAACCTACGACCTTGGCACCTTCGACCAATCACCCACCCGCACCTTCACGCGCTACCACTTCGAAGGCGACCTGATCACCTCGATGAGATGGGAGAACGACCTATCTTTCGAGATAACCTACGGGC
>CANGNZ010000004.1 GCA_947455435.1 Microbacteriaceae bacterium | reverse complement strand
TTGATCGGCGACAACGACCTAGCAAAGTTGGATTACAAAAACCTGCCAAACGTGACTGCAAATCTTGACCCAGCGTTCAAAGGTGTTGGCAGCTTCGGCGACTTCGACCCAGAGCGCTCATACTCGCTGCCTTGGAAGGGCATCATTGCCGCAGTTGGTTACCACAAGGTCAACTACAAAGCTCTAACCGGCAAAGACGCTCCGGCAACCCTTGAAGACCTATGGGTACCTGAGCTAAAGGGCAAGGTTGAGGTTTTATCTGAGATGCGCGACACCCTCGGCATCATCATGATGGCTAACGGGGTCGACATATCTAAGTTCACCAAGGCTGACTTCGATGCTGCTCTCGCCCTGTTCAAGTCGAAGGTTGACTCAGGTCACATTCGCGGCGTCAAGGGCAACAGCTACATCGACGACTACGTAAACGGTGATGCAGTTGCCGGAATCGTTTGGGCTGGCGACCTTATCGCCACAAACACCGAGGCTGGCAACGAAGATCTCGGTTACGTCTTGCTTGACACAGGTTCAACCTTCGCGACTGACAACTTCGTGATCCCTAAGGGTGCCAAAAACAAGGCTTGGGCAGAAGCGGTAATCAACTACTACTTCGACCCTGCAGTGGTTGCTAAGTCGTCGATTGGTGGAGTCTTCTACGTTCCGCCTGTTGCTGGAGTGAAGGAGATCGTGGCCAAGACCAACCCAGAGCTTGCCGCCAACGAAATGCTGTTCCCTTCGGCTGACACCTACGCAACCAAGCTTCGTCACTTCAGAACTCTCACCGCCGAAGAAGACAACACCTTCTCGCAGGCTTGGTCTGACGTATCCAACGGAGTTGTGTAATTGGCCGGCGAGCTTTCAGTCGCAGGTGCCGATCTAGAACTTATTGATGTCCGCAAGGACTTTCCGGGCTTTACCGCTCTCGATGACATGGACCTACACATTCCTGCAGGCCAGTTCTTCGCGTTGCTAGGCCCTTCGGGTTGCGGTAAAACCACGACGCTTCGCATTGTTGCCGGCCTCGAAACCCCAACCCAGGGTCGTGTCCTGATCGGTGGAAAAGACATCACCGACACCAAGCCTCACGAACGTCCGGTCAACACCGTGTTCCAGTCGTACGCGCTGTTCCCGCACATGACGATTCTCGACAACGTCGCGTTTGGTTTGCGCCAGCGCAAGGTCGAAGACCCGGTCGCTAAGGCGCAGGCAGCTCTCGACTTGGTTGAACTTGGCCACGTTGGCGAGCGTCGCCCACAGCAGCTTTCTGGTGGTCAGCAGCAGCGCGTCGCCCTTGCTCGCGCACTGGTTAACCGCCCGTCACTTTTGTTGCTCGATGAGCCTCTTGGCGCTCTAGACCTAAAGCTTCGCCGCCAGATGCAGATCGAACTCAAGGCTATTCAGATGGAGGTTGGCCTCACCTTCCTTCACGTTACGCACGACCAAGAAGAAGCCATGGACATGGCCGACACCGTGGCCGTTATGAACAAGGGACGCATCGAACAAATGGGAGCCCCTGAGGCCCTATACGATCGCCCAAAGACCGCCTTCGTATCGAAGTTTCTCGGTCAGTCGAACCTTTTTGTCGGCAAAGTTGTTGACTCGAACGCGAACTCGGTTTCGATCGAAGTTGGCGGTTCAAAGATCACCGTAGACAAGAAGCGTGCCGAAAAGCATGAAGGAACCATCGCGATTGGCGTGCGCCCAGAGAAGGCAACGTTCCACGAGTCGAAGCCGACTCTTGGTGCAGACCATGTGCTAATCGGGCCAGGTGAAATTATCGACATCCGCTTCACCGGCGTCAGCAACCAGTACCTAATTGAGGTTCCAAACGTTGGCGAAATTACTGTCTTCGCTCAGAACGTTGGCAAGAGCCCGGTCGTTGAACTAGGCGCAAAGGTTTGGATCTCTTGGAAGGTTGAGCACTCGTTCGGTTTGCGCGACCTACCTGACGGCACCGAAGACCAAGGCTAGTCGTGGCTTTCGCGGCTTTCGGTTCTAGCGCTCCAACCACGCAAGGTCAGACCAAGTCTGGCCGAGTGGTTCTTGCTTTGTTGTTGCCAGGTTTGATCTACCTTGTCTTGTTTTTCGTTATTCCTCTGGTTTCGCTGGTTCTAACTTCACTTGAGGCGCCGGCGGCATCTGGCAAAATCGGCGAGTACGTGCCTGGCTTCGACATCGGTAACTACTCATATGTGGTCACCAAGTACTGGCCTCAGATTGCGCGTTCGTTCGGCTTTGCGTTTCTGGCCACCATCATTTCGCTCCTTATTTCTTACCCACTGGCCTACTTCATCGGAGTGAAAGCCAGAAGCCGACCGATGCTTCAGCGCATGTTGGTCACTTTGGTCATTGCGCCTTTTTTCATCTCGTTTTTGCTTCGCACAATCGCTTGGAAGCAGCTCTTGGCCGACCACTCGCCAATCATGGAGTGGGCTCACCAGGTTGGCCTCCTTTCACCTTCGCAGTCGTTCATCGGCTCCGAAGCCGCGGTGGTGTTTGGTTTGGTCTACAACTTCATTCCGTTCATGACCCTGCCGCTTTACACCAGCCTCGAGCGCCTCGACATCCGCTTCTTGGAGGCGGGTTCAGACCTCTACGCGAGCCCTGCAAAGGTGTTCCGCAAGATCACCCTGCCGCTTTCGATGCCAGGCATCATCTCTGGAACACTATTGACCTTCATTCCTATCGCGGGTGACTACGTCAACGCCAGCCGAGACTTCTTGGGTTCGTCGAATACCTCCATGATCGGAACCATGGTTGACGCCGACTTCTTGCAAAACCGCAACTACCCAGCCGCCTCTGCGATGTCGGTCGTGCTCATGGGAATCATCCTTATCCTCGTCACCTGGTATGTGCGCAAGAGTGGAACGGAGGATCTCCTCTGATGAAGGTTCTACGCTCGTTCTGGTCCGGGCTAAAGCGGGGTTCGCTACCGGTCTATTCACTTCTTGCAGTGGTGTTTTTGCTCACCCCGATTTTCTACACGATTGTTTTCTCGTTCAATAAGTCGCTTCGTCGAAACACCGTCTGGAACTCGTTCACGTTCGACAACTGGACGCATATTTGCGCCCGTCAAGACCTGTGCAACGCCGTCGGAAACTCGATCATGATCAGCTTGATTTCAACCCTGATCGCGACCGCTCTGGGCACAGCCCTCGCCATCGCGCTCGTTCGTTACCGTTTCAAGTTCCGCTCGGCAGTCAACTTTGCGTTGTTCTTGCCGATGGCAACCCCAGAAATCGTCATGGGTGCAGGACTCGCTGGTTTGTTCTTCAACGCAGGCGTAGGCCCCGGCTTCGTGCCAACCGTGATTGCCCACGTGATGTTCTGTCTGAGTTTTGTTGTGGTCACAGTGAAGGCACGTGTGCAGACGCTTGACCCGGCGCTCGAAGAAGCCGGTCGTGACCTCTACGCGAACCCGAGCCAGGTGTTCTGGAAGATTACTTTCCCGCTCTTGCTACCGGGTGTGCTTTCGGCAGCGCTACTTTCGTTTGCGCTTTCATTCGACGACTTCATCATCACGTATTTCAACTCGGGTTCTGTAAACACGTTCCCAAAGTTCATCTATGTTGCAGCTAAGGGTGGCGTGCCGGCGCAGGCCAACGTCATTGCGTCATCGGTGTTCTTGCTCGCCATCATCATTGTGTTGGCAACGCAGATCTCGGGTCACTTCAAGCGCAAGCGCCTTCAGCACGTCAAGTAATTAGAGGTTGGCGATTCCGGCTTCGAGAATGTCTAGCGCCTCGTTCAAGAGCGCATCAGAGATTGCAAGCGGTGGCAAGAATCGAATAACGTTTCCGTAGGTTCCGGCGTTCAAAACCAAAACACCGTTTGAGGTGCAGTGCTTAACAACCTTCTCAACAGCGGCTGCGTTTGGAGTCAGCTTGCCATCGTTCTCGATGAACTCGATGGCAATCATTGCGCCGCGGCCACGAACGTCGCCAATCACCGGGAACTTAGCCTTCATGGCGTTCAGGCGCTCGACCAAAATCTTTTCGATGCGGTGAGCGGCTTCGAGAACGCCACCTGCTTCGATCTGCTCAAGCACTGAAACGGCTGCGGCAGCAGCAACTGGGTTGCCGCCATAGGTGCCACCAATGCCGCCAGCGTGTGAAGAGTCCATGATTTCTGCGCGGCCGGTAACAGCCGAGATCGGCATACCGCCAGCAATTCCCTTAGCGATGGTTACGAGGTCAGGCTCAAAGCCTTCCTCCCAGTCGCTGGCAAACCACTTGCCTGTGCGTGCGATGCCCGACTGAACCTCGTCGGCGATCATGACGATGCCATTTGCTCGGCACCAGTCTTGGAGAGTTTTTAAGAAACCTGGGGCGGGGACGATGAAGCCACCTTCACCCTGAATCGGCTCGATGACTACGGCGGCAAGGTTTCCGGCACCAACGCGCTTCTCCATGTAGGTGATCGCGCGGGCCGCGGCTTCAGGGCCAGTCATGCCAGCTGCGTCACGGAACGGGTAAGACATTGGCACGTGGTGCACGCCTGGTGCGAACGGGCCGAAGCCGGAGTTGTAAGGCATGGCCTTGAAGTTCATGGCCATGGTCAGGTTGGTGCGGCCGTGGTAGGCGTGGTCGAATACGGCGATTTCGCCGCGTCCGGTGAACTTGCGAGCAAACTTCACGGCATTTTCAACTGCCTCAGCGCCAGAGTTGAAAAGCGCGCTCTTCTTTGCGAAGTTGCCAGGAGTGTGCGCGTTTAGCAATTCGGCAACACGAACGTATGGCTCGTAAGGTGTCACGGTGAAGAGTGTGTGGGTGAGCTTGGCAACCTGCTCCTGAACCGCCTTAACCACGCCGTCATTGGTGTGGCCAATGGTGACAACACCGATGCCCGAACCGAGGTCGATGAACTGGTTGCCATCAACATCCTGAAGGATCGCGCCATGTGCGCGTTCGATGTAAACAGGTAGTGCAGCGCCAACGCCAGCAGAGACATGCTTTAGGCGGTTGGTGTGCAGGGCAGTGGACTTAGGTCCTGGAATAGCGGTTACGATTTTGCGTTCTTGCTCCATGTCTAAAGTCTAAACCCGCGAGTGGTTAGACGGGTGGCAAGATTGAATGATGCGCCGCGTAATCATCCTCGGATCCACCGGATCCATCGGAACCCAAGCCCTCGAGGTCATTGCCGCTAACTCTGACCGCTTCGAAGTCGTTGGCTTGGCCGCCGGCAGCAACAGCGAACTGCTCGAATCGCAGGCTCATGCCTTTGGAGTGAAAAAGTCTGTCCTGGGGGCTGAGGCAGCCACGGAGTTGGTCGAAACAACCAACGCAGACGTCGTAGTCAACGGCATCACGGGGTCAATCGGGCTCGCCCCGACACTGGCAACCCTTCGCACTGGCAAGACCTTGGCGCTGGCAAACAAAGAGTCCTTGATCGTTGGTGGTCGCCTGGTGACTGACCTCGCAAAACCCGGGCAAATCGTGCCGGTCGACAGCGAGCACTCGGCACTGGCTCAGTGCCTGCTAGCCGGCGAGACCGCCGAGGTGCGCAAGCTGGTCCTCACCGCGTCTGGTGGCCCTTTTCGCGGCTGGACGCGCGAGCAACTAGAAACTGTGACTCCTGAGCAGGCGCTAAACCACCCGACCTGGGTTATGGGCAAGGTGGTCACCACAAACTCGGCGACACTGGTCAACAAGGGCCTCGAACTTATCGAGGCACACCTGCTTTTCAATGTTCCGTTTGAGCGAATCGAAGTGACCGTGCACCCTCAATCGGTCGTGCACTCGATGGTTGAGTTTGTTGACGGTTCGGTTATCGCACAGGCTTCACCGCCGAACATGAAACTCCCGATTGCTCTCGGAATGTCTTGGCCAGAGCGCCTTGCCAACGTTGCTCCCGCCTGCGACTGGACCAAATCGCATAGCTGGACCTTTGAACCTCTTGACGAGAGCGTGTTCAAAGCCGTCAAACTTGCTCGACAAGTTGGCTCTGCCGGCTCAACGTATCCGGCCGTTTACAACGCTGCCAACGAAGAAGCAGTCGAAGCTTTTCATCAGGGGCGAATCGGCTTCAATCAGATCGTTGACCTTATAGAACGCGTTGTAGACGCCCACACAGCAGACGTCGAAATGTCTCTAGAAGGCGTTCTTGCTGCCGAACGCTGGGCTCGCGATAGGGCTAACGCTCAAATCGCCACCGCTTGCTAGGCAAACTGTCAGACAACTGGGTTAGGTTTCTCGCATGGGCATAGTCGTAATCATCGTCGGTCTGGCACTTTCGATCGGTCTCCACGAGTTCGGCCACCTTATTCCGGCCAAACTTTTCGGTGTTCGCGTGCCGGTTTGGGCAATCGGCTTCGGTCCAAAACTTTTCAGTAAGAAAATCGGTGAAACCGAGTATTCGTTCCGCCTAATCCCACTCGGCGGCTTCATCACGATGATTGGCATGTACCCGCCGGACCGCAAGGGCAAGGATGCCAAACGTCGTTTTGGTAAGACGATTGCGGCTGCTCGAAGCGCTCACGCCGAGCACATGGCCGAAGGTGACGAAGGTGCCCGCACACTGTATAGCCTCCCCGCCTGGAAGCGAATCATCATCATGTTTGGCGGACCTTTCGTAAATCTCTTGATCGGTCTTGTCGTTCTAACCAGTGTTTTCAGTTCTGTCGGCACTACTGCCCAGACCACTCGCGTAGAGAAGGTTGTCGAATGTGTAGCGGCCATGACGCAGGGGGAGTGCATTTCTGGTTCGGCGCTCACGCCGGCAAAAACTGCTGGCCTAATGGCCGATGACAAGGTTGTAGCACTCGACGGCAAGGCGGTGGCAAGTTACGCCGAAGTTCAGACTCTTCTTCAATCAAAGACCGGAGACGTGGTTCTAACTGTTGAGCGCGACGGCGTGCCTGTAGTGAAGACCTTGCCTGCGGTGTGGGTAACCATGCCGGTAACCGACCCAGCCACGGGTAAAGCCGCCACAAAGCGCGTTCGAATCATCGGCGTGAACTTTGCGGTAGATCGGGTTGCTCTCGGCTTCGGCGAGAGTTTCGGCAAAGCCGGCGAGATGGTAACCGGCACCTTCGCCATGATCACCGAGTTCCCTCAGCAGGTTTATTCAGCCGTGCAAAAAACCTTCATGAGCGAAAAACGTGACCCTGCCGGTGCCGTTTCAATCGTTGGAGTGGCTCAGGCATCGACCAAAGTCGACTCCTTGGCCTACTGGTTCTATCTCCTTGGTTCGCTGAACATTGCGCTTTTCGTTTTCAATATGATTCCTCTACCGCCGCTTGATGGCGGTCACATCGCCGGTGGCGTTTACGAGTATCTGAAACGTGGTTTGTTCAAGTTGCTTGGCAAGAAAGATCCTGGCCCTGTCGATACGGCGCTGATGGCACCGATTGCACAGGTGATGTTTGTGGTCTTGTTCTTGGCCGGAATCCTTATGGTCTTAGCCGACCTAGTGAACCCAATTAGCTTCTAGGGTTTTAGACTTACTCTGTGGCTG
Organism: Microbacteriaceae bacterium; assembly: GCA_947455435.1. Taxonomy (GTDB): domain Bacteria; phylum Actinomycetota; class Actinomycetes; order Actinomycetales; family Microbacteriaceae; genus Rhodoluna. The sequence continues at coordinate 43,572 of CANGNZ010000004.1, read as the reverse complement.
CAATCAATCTAGGACCTCGCAAGACTCCGCCCCCAGTTCTTACTCCAAGGCGCAAGACCCGCCAGATAATGGTTGGCAAGGTCGCCGTTGGCGGTGACGCACCGATCTCTGTGCAGTCGATGTGCACTACTCCGACAACCGATGTGAACGCTACTCTGCAGCAGATTGCAGAGCTAACCGCGTCTGGTTGCGACATCGTCCGCGTGGCAGTGCCTAGCCAAGACGACGCCGATCGCCTTCACCTGATTGCTCGAAAGTCGCAGATTCCGGTAATCGCCGACATTCACTTTCAGCCAAAGTACGTGTTTCAGGCAATCGATGCCGGTTGTGGCGCCGTTCGCGTAAACCCTGGCAACATTCGCCAGTTCGATGACCAGGTTGGCGCAATCGCCAAGGCCGCCAAAGACGCTGGTGTCTCGATTCGCATCGGCGTAAACGCCGGTTCGCTTGACCCGCGCCTGCTTCAGAAATACGGCAAGGCAACCCCTGAGGCACTCGTTGAGTCAGCCGTCTGGGAGGCTTCGCTTTTCGAAGAGCATGACTTTCACGACTTCAAGATCTCGGTCAAGCACAACGACCCCGTTGTCATGGTGAAGGCCTACGAGCTGCTCTCTGAGCGCGGCGACTGGCCGCTGCACCTCGGTGTTACCGAGGCCGGCCCTGCGTTTCAGGGCACCATCAAGTCCTCTGTTGCCTTCGGGGCCCTGCTTTCGAAAGGCATTGGCGACACCATTCGTGTCTCGTTGTCTGCTCCACCGGTTGAAGAAATCAAGGTTGGCTCGCAGATTCTAGAGTCGCTTAACCTTCGCCCTCGCAAGCTCGAAATCGTCTCTTGCCCTTCTTGTGGCCGCGCTCAGGTTGACGTTTACACCTTGGCCAACGATGTCACCAAAGGTCTCGAGAAGATGACAGTTCCGCTTCGCGTCGCCGTAATGGGTTGCGTAGTGAATGGCCCGGGTGAGGCCCGTGAGGCCGACCTAGGCGTTGCCTCGGGTAACGGCAAGGGTCAGATTTTCGTTAAGGGTGAGGTCATCAAGACAGTTCCTGAAAGTGAAATCGTTGCCACTCTTATCGAAGAGGCCAACCGTTTGGCCGCCACCATGGATCCAGCGCTTGTAGGTTCGCCTCAGGTCGTCGTAGCCGAAAAGTAAGAACCCAATGCCTATTCGTTTATCAAACCTGTTCCTGCGCACACTGCGTGAAGACCCAGCCGAGGCTGAGGTCGAGAGTCACAAGTTGCTGCTTCGCGCGGGTTACATTCGCCGCGCTGCACCTGGCGTCTACACCTGGCTTCCGTTGGGCCTGGCCGTAAAAGCGAAGGTCGAAAAGATTGTTCGCGAAGAAATGGCTAACGCTGGCGCCCAAGAAGTGTTTTTTCCGGCCCTTTTGCCTCGTGAGCCATTTGAAGTCACCGGCCGCTGGACAGAGTACGGCGACAACCTGTTTCGCCTTCAAGACCGCAAGAAGGCCGATTACCTTCTAGCTCCAACCCACGAAGAGATGTTCACCCTCTTGGTGAAAGACCTCTACTCGTCTTACAAAGACCTACCGGTTTGCCTGTACCAGATTCAGAACAAGTACCGCGACGAGGCCCGCCCGCGAGCCGGACTCCTTCGTGGCCGTGAGTTCGTGATGAAAGACGCGTATTCGTTTGACATCGACGACGAGGGTCTAAAGCGCGCATACCAAGCACAGCGCGATGCCTACGAGCGCATCTTCACCCGCCTGGGTGTCGACTACGTGATCGTCAAGGCAGACGCCGGCGCCATGGGTGGCAGTGCTTCAGAGGAGTTCCTAAGCCCTAGCCCTATTGGCGAGGACACCTTTGTGCGCTCACCTGGCGGCTACGCAGCAAACGTTGAAGCAGTAGTTACCCCTGCACCAGCGGCTCTGCCGATCGAAGGCCAGCCGGCAGCGGTTGTTCACGACTCGGCAAACACTCCCACCATCGCAACCTTGGTTGCACTCGCTAACGCAAACGTGAAGCGCGCGGACGGCCGTGATTGGACTGCCGCAGACACGCTCAAGAACGTTGTTCTAGCGCTCACCTCACCAGAAGGCAAGCGCTCGCTGGTCATGGTTGGCGTGCCAGGCGACCGCGAGGTTGACGCCAAGCGCGCCGAAGCCGCATTCGCGCCAAACGAAGTCGAGCAGGCAACTGAAGAAGACTTCGCAAAGCACCCAGAGTTGGTCAAGGGTTACATCGGCCCTAAGACTGGCGGCTTTGCTGGCATTAAGTACTTTGTTGACCCACGCGTTGTCGAAGGCACCGCCTGGATCACCGGCGCTAACGAAAAAGAAAAGCATGTCTTTGACTACGTGTACGGTCGCGACTTTGAAGCCGACGGCATCAAAGACATCGCCGAGGTTCGCGCTGGCGACCCAGCCCCGGACGGCTCTGGCCCTCTAGAGCTTGCTCGTGGCATCGAGATCGGCCACGTGTTCCAGCTTGGCCGCAAGTATGCCGAAGCACTTGATCTCAAGGTGCTCGATGAAAACGGCAAGCTTGTAACCGTCACAATGGGTTCTTACGGAATCGGCGTTACCCGAATCATCGCAGTTCTCGCCGAAGCCAACCACGACGAAAAGGGCCTTATCTGGCCTGAGTCGGTTAGTCCTGCCGACGTCTACATCGTCGCCGCGGGTAAAGACGAACACATCTATGAGGCAGCCGAGAAGTTAGCCGCTGAGCTAGAGGCCAAGGGCAAGACCGTGATTCTCGACGACCGTCAAAAGGTTAGCCCCGGTGTAAAGTTCTCAGACGCCGAGCTAATCGGGGTGCCGCACATCGTCATCTGCGGTCGCGGTCTCGAAAACGGAGAAGTCGACCTTTGGGATCGCCGCTCTGGTGAGCGTCGCGCTGTCGGGTTAGACTCGGCTCTGCAAGAAATCATTTAATAACTGAAAAGGAGTCTTCATGGACATCGATTTGAGAATCCTGAAGACGATCGAGTCAGACCGGGGCATTGTCTTCGGCGAACTGGTCGAAATCATTGAAGCCGCAATTCTCGCCGCCTATTTGAAAACTACTGGCGTGTTCTTGAAGCGCGACCAGACTCACCCAGCCAGGGCTCACCTTGACCGCGTAACCGGCGCCGTGCACATCTTCTCGAAAGACCTTGACGAAGATGGCAACGCCATCGGCGAAGAAAAAGACGTAACCCCAGAAAACTTCGGACGCATTGCCGCGTCGTCAGCAAAACAGGTAATCATGCAGCGCCTGCGAGCGCTCGCCGATGAAGACCTTATGGGCGAATTTTCGGGTCGTGTTGGCGATATCGTCATGGGAACCATTCAGCAGGGCACCAAGCCTCACCTGATTCAGGTTGACCTTGGCGACCTTGAGGCCATGTTGCCTGCAGAAGAGCAGGTGCCTGGCGAGGAGTACACCCACGGCAAACGTATTCGCGTTTACATCACCCGCGTAGAGCGCGGCAGCCGCGGTGGGCCAATGGTCACCGTTTCGCGCCGCCACAAGATGTTGGTCCGCAAGCTTTTTGCACTCGAGGTTCCTGAAATCGCCTCTGGCGCTGTTGAGATCATGCAGGTGGCTCGCGAGGCTGGGCACCGCACCAAAGTTGCCGTTCGCGCCAACGAAGCTGGCTTGAACGCGAAGGGTGCCTGCATCGGAAACCTCGGAGCACGCGTCCGCGCAGTTTCGGCTGAACTAAACGAAGAGAAGATCGACATCGTTGACTGGAACGAAGACATCTGCGAATTCGTTACACAGGCGCTCTCGCCGGCCAAGGTTTCTAGCGCTTACCTGATTCCAGGTGACGCCGATGCCCGACCTCACGTGCGCGCACTGGTTCCCGACTATCAGTTCTCACTAGCAATTGGTAAAGAAGGCCAAAACGTGCGCCTCGCCGCCGATTTGACCGGTGCAAAGATCGATATTCAGCCCGAAAGCATCCTCGAGGGCGAGTAGTCCTAGACCTGAGCCAAAGGCGGGGTTACAATGGAACCTGTTAGAACTTGCGTTGGCTGTCGTCAGCGCGCCAAACAGAACGAATTGCTTAGAGCAGTCGCCCAAGGTGAAAACCTTGTTTTCGACCGCCGAGCATTCGGGCGAGGCGCGTGGCTTCACCAGAGCAAAAACTGTTTAGACCTGGCAATCAACCGCTTTGCTTTCAGCCGAGCACTGAGAACCAAGAAACAGTTCGACACCGCGGCACTGGCCGCACACATAGAACAGGCAGAAATGATGTTGGCACAAAAATGAGTAGCTCGAAATGAGTACCCAACAGCTTTAAATGGCCTGCCCTGACTGGGGAAGGCCCCAGACAGGAGAAAAAGTGGCGGCATTACCCCGCGTTTACGACATTGCTAAAGAACTTGGTATCGATACCAAGGTTGCACTAGACAAACTTAAAGAACTTGGCGAATTCGTCAAGGGTGGATCATCCACAATCACGCCTCCGGTAGCTAAGAAGCTCCGCGACGCGTTCCCAAACGCTAAGCCAAAGGTTGAAGAACCCAAGGCGGCTCCTAAGGCACCTGCGGCTCCAAAGCCTTCAGCACCTAAGGCTGAAGAAGTAGTTGCACCAGAGGCACCGAAGCCGGAGGTCGCTCCAGAAGCGCCTAAGGCCGAGGCTCCGGCTCCAGCAACCCCAGGTATTCCTCGCCCGGGCAACAACCCGTTCGCAGCAAGCCAGGGCATGGGCATTCCTCGCCCGATGGCTCGCCCGGGTAACAACCCATTCTCTTCTAACCAGGGCATGGGTCGCCCAGGTGCTCCGCGCACCGGTGGCCCTGGTCGCCCTGGCGGTGCTCCAGGTCGCCCTGGTGGCCCACGCCCAGCAGGTGCCGGTGGCCCTGGTGGCGCAGGCGCCCGCCCAGGTTTCGGCGGCGGTGCCCGCCCAGGTTTCGGTGGCGCAGGTGCTGGCGCTGGTGCCGGTGCTCCTGCCGGTGGTGGCTTCGGTGGCGCTCGTCCGGGTGCCGGTGGCCGTGGCCGCGGTGGTGGCACAGCTGGTGCATTCGGCAAGGGCGGTGCACGTGGTGCATCGAAGGCTCGCAAGTCGAAGCGGACGAAACGCGAAGAGTTTGAACAAAGAATGGCTCCGAGCCTCGGTGGCGCAGTTGTGCCTCGTGGCGACGGCTCTACCGTCATCCGTCTTCGTCGTGGAGCTAGCATCCAGGACTTCGCAGACAAGATCGATGCCAATGCTGGTCAGCTGATCACGGTGCTATTCCACCTTGGTCAGATGGCAACTGCAACCGCGTCGCTAGATGCCGAGACTTTCGAGATTCTTGGCGCCGAGCTTGGCTACCGAATCGAAGTTGTTTCTCCAGAGGACGAAGAGAAGGAACTATTCGACTCGTTCGGCCTAGACATCTCGACCGAACTCGATGAAGACGACGAAGACCTAGCAGCGCGCCCACCGGTGGTAACCGTAATGGGTCACGTTGACCACGGTAAGACTCGCTTGCTCGACTCGATTCGAAACGCTAACGTGCAGGCTGGCGAAGCCGGCGGAATCACCCAGCACATCGGTGCCTACCAGGTGCACGCAGTGCACGAGGGCATCGACCGCGCAATCACCTTCATTGACACCCCTGGTCACGAGGCGTTCACTGCCATGCGTGCCCGTGGTGCGCAGGTCACCGACATTGCGATCCTTGTAGTCGCTGCAGACGACGGCGTTATGCCTCAGACGGTTGAAGCGTTGAACCACGCTCAGTCGGCTGGTGTGCCAATCGTTGTCGCAGTGAACAAGGTCGACAAGGAGGGTGCAAACCCAGACAAGATTCGCCAGCAGCTAACCGAGTTCAACTTGGTTGCTGAAGAGTACGGCGGCGATGTCATGTTCGTGAACGTTTCGGCGCTAACCGGCAAGGGAATCCCTGAGCTTCTAGACGCAGTGTTGCTGACCGCAGACGCCGCGCTAGACCTCCGCGCAAACCCTAACCGTGACGCCCGCGGTGTTGCGATCGAAGCCAACCTCGACAAGGGTCGTGGCTCGGTTGCAACAGTTCTGATCCAAACCGGAACCCTCGAGGTCGGTGACTCGATCGTTGCTGGTGCAGCTCACGGACGCGTCCGTGCGATGTTCGACGAAAACGGCGACGCAGTCCTATCGGCTGGCCCGAGCCGCCCGGTTCAGGTTCTTGGTCTTCAGTCGGTGCCTCGCGCCGGTGACACCTTCGTGGTTGCAGAAGACGAGCGCCAGGCTCGCCAGATCGCCGAAAAGCGTGAGGCAGCCGACCGTAACGCACTACTTGCCAAGACTCGCAAGCGCATCTCGCTCGAGGACTTCACCAAGGCCCTCGAAGAGGGTAAGGTCGAGTCCCTCAACCTCGTCATCAAGGGTGACGTCTCTGGTGCCGTTGAAGCACTCGAAGACGCATTGCTCAAGATCGAGGTCGACGACAGCGTTCAGCTCAGAATCATCCACCGCGGTGTTGGTGCGATTACCGAATCTGACGTCAACCTGGCAACAGTCGACAACGCAATCATCATTGGCTTCAACGTTCGCCCAGACAACAAAGCGAAGGAGCGCGCAGATCGCGAGGGTGTCGACGTTCGTCACTACTCGGTCATCTACGCTGCGCTTGAAGACATTGAGAGCGCACTCAAGGGCATGCTCAAGCCGGAATACGAAGAAGCACAGCTCGGTACCGCAGAGGTTCGCGAACTGTTCAAGTCTTCGAAGGTCGGCACCATCGCCGGTTCGATTGTTCGCACCGGTTCGATCAAGCGCAACTCGCTAGCACGTGTTCTTCGCCGTGGCGAAATCATTGCGACCGGTCTCACCATCGATTCGCTTAAGCGTTTCAAAGATGACGCAAACGAAGTCAAGACTGACTTCGAGTGTGGTATCGGACTCGGTTCGTTCAACGAACTAGAGCTCGAAGACATCATCGAGACCTACGAGATGCGCGAAAAGCCACGAGTCTAGGAGTAGTTCATGGTTGATCACGCACGCGCCAGAAAGCTGGCCGAGCGCATCAAAGTTTTGGTTGCCGAGGCGCTAGAGCGGGCCGTAAAAGACCCGGATCTAGGCTTCGTCACCATTACCGATGTGCGAGTCACGCCTGATCTTCAGCACGCCAAAATCTTCTTCACAGTTTTCGGCTCAGATGAAGACAAGAAGCGCTCTGGGGCAATAATCGAGAAGAACCGCGGCATCATTCGCCGTGAGGTTGGCCGTGGTTTGTCGATTCGACTGACCCCGACCATCGAGTTCGTAACCGATGAGGTTCCAGAGGTTGCCGCACATTTGAACGATGTTTTGGCTGAAGCCAAGGCCCGAGATGAAGAGATCGCTCGCCTGGCCGCCGAGGCAAAGTTTGCCGGCGACGAGAACCCTTATAAAGAACCCAAGTCTCACGACGACGACGAGAGCTAAATGCTTCAAGGCCTAGCCCTGATCGACAAACCCGAGGGCCACACCAGTCATGATGTGGTTGCTCGGGTTCGTCGCATGGCAAACACTCGCAGGGTTGGCCACGCGGGCACCCTCGACCCGATGGCAACGGGGTTGCTCATTCTCGGCATCGAACAGGCAACCAAGTTGCTCACTTTTTTGGTTGTCGAAGATAAAACCTACGTAACAACCATTCGCCTCGGCGCTTCAACCGTTACTGACGATCGCGAAGGTGATGTTGTTTCTACCGCGGACGCATCCGCGGTAACAGACGAGCAAATCAGCGAGGCGATTAAGCCACTGACAGGTGAAATCATGCAGGTTCCTTCATCGGTTAGTGCCATGAAGGTTGACGGCGAGAGAGCCTACGCTCTCGTTCGAGGGGGAGACGAAGTCAAACTGGCAGCTCGCCCAGTAACCGTCTCTAAGTTTGAGGTTCTTGGCATCAAACGCGAAGGTCAATTCGTAGATGTTGACGCCGTTATCGACTGCTCTTCTGGCACTTACATCCGCGCTCTAGCGCGCGATCTAGGTGCGAGCCTCGGTGTTGGCGGCCACCTAACCGCGCTTCGTCGCACACGAATTGGCGCATACCGAGTCGAAGACGCTAAGACGCTCGAAGATGCACTCGTGGTTACCTCGATGGAGGACGCCGCAAGAAGCCAATTCGACTGCCTAGACCTCAACGATTCTGAGGCAACCGACCTGATTCACGGCAAGCGTTTGAAGGCAGGCGAAAAACTGAGCGAACCAGTCGCTGCCTTTTCCCCTAGCGGCCGATTGTTGGCAATGCTCACCAGGTCTGGCTCGCAATACAAGTCGCTCGTGGTGTTTCCGGAGGTTGCCAAGTGATCGAAGCTCAAGCCTTTTGGTTTATGGGCATTGCCGCCGTTATCGGTGCGATAAATCTTCTTTTGGGATTGTTCGGCATGAAGCTAAAGTCGGCGTCGCTAGTCGCCACCGGAGTCGTCGAACTTTTAGTTATCGGGCAATTGTTTGTTGCGATATTCGTTTTGGCAGGGGGAGAGGCGTCCAAGGGTTCGATCTTCGAATTCTTCGGCTATCTCCTCGTCGCACTGATCGTGCCAGTTGCTGCCGCATTTTTCGCTCTGGCCGAGAAAACCAAGAATGCGACGATCATTCTCGGCATCGGCGGGCTCACGATTGCGGTGATGCTTTTGCGCATGTGGACGATCTGGAATTCCTAGTTATTCACTCGGCGTTAACCTCAATAAAAGGTTCTATTTAGACGACCTGACAACTATTGAGCCATGGCTAATGAGCAAAAAGATGGCTCTCCCGAGGTAAAGAAGCGCAAGCTCTCCTCGGGGCCCCTCAGCAAAGGCGACAAGTGGTTCTTTAGGGCCACTGCTGTCTCGGCAAACTTCGCCTTCGTGCTCGTTGCTCTAATCGTGGTCTTTCTCTTCGCAAATGCCTGGCCGACTCTGAGTTCTCAAGGCTTTTCGTTCTTTACCGGTTCAAACTGGAACCCAGACGCCAAACACCCCGTGATGCAGCTCGGCCCGATGCTCTGGGGCTCTCTGCTAATCGGTTTCACCGGAGTTTTGCTGGCCACCCCGATGGCAATTTCGGCAGCTTACCTAATCGTTTACCTGTTACCTAAACCGGCGGCAAAGGTGGCCACCACAGTCATCGACCTATTAGCCGCACTGCCTTCTGTGGTTATCGGCCTTTGGGGCATCGCAGTTTTTACGCCTGTTGCAGTCAACTGGGCCAGAATCTCTAACCAATTGCTTGGCTGGATCCCGATTTTTCACGTCAAAGACCCAAATGCCGCTTTCACCGATTCACCATTTATTGCCGGGTGGATTGTCGCTGTCATGATTGTGCCAATCATTACCTCGGTCACCCGCGAAATTTTCAGTCAGATGGACGACGGGCTCATCAACGGAGCGTTGGCTCTGGGTGGCAGCCGCTTCAGCGTGTTCCGTCGAGTGATCATGCCAACATCGTCAAGCGGAATCATCGGTGGAATTCTGCTCGGACTTGGCCGCGCACTTGGTGAGACGGTAGCGATTCTGTATGTGCTTCAACTTTCGTTCAAGATCAACTTCTTCTCGCTCTTGGAGTCACGCGGCGGAGCCGTTGCCTCTTGGATCCTCGCTCGCTTCGGCGAGGCAAGCAACAGCGAATTCCACGGCCTCATGGCAGCCGGTTTGGTTATCTTCTTGGTCACTCTAGCCGTCAACATGCTCGCGTCATTCGTCGTGAACCGCGCACAGCCTTGGAGGAAGAATTGAGCAACCTCGCCTCACGTCAGCCTTGGGCCCTAAGCAGCAACACTTTTAAGCTTCAGCTCGCCTTAGTCTCAACGATTCCAAGCATCATCGGCGTTCTTTTCGTTATTCTCGGAAACCTTGACTTCTCGATTGGGCTCGTCGGAGTTTTCTTACCGATCCAGGTGCTAACGGTCGCCGCTTTCGGTTGGCGTAAGGCGAGGAGACGTGGCCTTAGCGACGCGCTTCTAATCTTCTTCACCATCTTTTTCTCCACCCTCGTACTGGTCTTGCTCCTCTCGGTTTTGGGCTCGGTAATCTTCGAAGGCTTCAAGGCGATGTCTCCGCACTTCCTTTACGAGAACAACCGCTACGTCGGAACCACAACTTCGCTTGAATACGGTGGTGTCGGCCACGCAATCCTGGGCACCTTGCTGATTGTCTTGCTCACAACTGTCGCGGCCGTGCCACTGGGCATTGCTATGGCCGTCTACCTAACCCAGTCGCAGTCCAAGATGCGTGGTGTTGTTCGCACAGTCACTCAATCGCTCGCCGGTTTGCCTTCGGTCGTTGCTGGCCTCTTTGTCCTAGCGATTATGCAGTTCACGCATATCGAACGTTCGGGTTTTACCGGTGCGTTGGCCTTGTTCCCGCTGATGCTACCTACGGTCGCCCGCGTTGCCGAAGAGTCGCTGCGACTCGTGCCACCAGACCTTCGCATGGCTGCCCTCGCCCTGGGTGCCCCAAACTACAAGGCTTTCTTTCAAGTAGTTCTGCCAGCAGCTAAGAGCGGAATCATTACCGCGTTGCTTCTGGGACTTGCTCGTGTTGTAGGTGAAACAGCCCCGCTGATCTTGACCATCAACATGAACAACACCACAAACCTCAACCCATTCAATGGGCCGATCGCATCGCTACCAACCTACGTTTACAGCTTCCTCGGTTCTAACTACTCGAGTTCGCAACAGCGCGCCTGGGGTGCCGCCCTGGTTCTCCTAATCGTGGTCGGAATCCTGTTCGGATCAGCCCGTCTACTCAGCCGCAAGAAGTCGCTCAAAACCAAGCCCGCAAAGAAGGCAAAAAAATGATGAATGCCACCTCAACCGCTTCAACTCTCAGCGCTGAAAACGTAAGCGTCTGGTTCGGCGAGCGTCAGGTTCTTCAAGACGTGAACCTTGTGTTCCCCGCCAACCAGGTAACAGCGCTCATTGGCCCGTCTGGTTGCGGAAAGTCGACTTTCCTTAGAACGCTAAACCGCATGCATGAGCTGATCCCAAGCGCCGGTCTTGCAGGTCGCGTGCTCCTTGACGGCCAAGACATCTACGACCCATCGATGGACGCGGTTGACGTGCGAATCAAAATCGGCATGGTTTTTCAAAAGCCGAACCCTTTCCCAACCATGTCGATCAAAGAGAACATCCTGTCTGGGCTAAAGCTTTCGGGTCGCAAAATAACCGATGCCGACGAGCTTGTTGAAACATCGCTTCGTCGTGCCTCAATTTGGAACGAAGTGAAAGACCGACTCGGTGATCAAGCGCTATCGCTCTCCGGTGGTCAGCAGCAGCGTCTCTGTATCGCCCGATCGCTAGCCATGAACCCAGAAGTGCTTTTGATGGACGAACCTTGCTCGGCTCTCGACCCAGGCTCCACCCGTCGCATCGAGGAGACCATTCAAGAGCTCAGTGCATCGATGACAATCGTGATCGTGACGCACAACATGCAGCAGGCGCAGCGAGTTTCAGATCAGACTGCGTTCTTCTTGGCAGATGAAAACACCCCGGGCGGGGTAGTTGAGTTTGGTTCGACAGAGAACGTGTTCAACCAGCCGATCGACCCTCGCACCAACGACTACGTGAACGGCCACTTCGGCTAGTTGGTTTACCTGAAGTTAATCCGAATTTCGGATGACATCAACCAAGGCGATACCCCCAGTTATTGCTGGTCAGTTCAAATGAACTTGTCGATACCGACATAACACTCACAAGGAGAAAAATGCACAAGAAGCTAGTAGCAGTTGTTTCAGCTGCCGCAGTTATTGCCGGCCTAGCACTAAGTGGCTCGGCTGCACAGGCAGTGACCGCAACTTCGATCGCCGGTAAGGGTTCATCCTTCGCCAACAACGCACTTCAATACTGCCTTTCGCACTACGACCCAGCCTCAAACGACACCGTTTCTTACACCTCAACCGGTTCAGGTACCGGTCGCTCTGAGATGGCAGCGGGTAACGTCAAGTGGGCTGCATCAGACGGTCTCTACGGCGCTTCAGACGCACAGCCAGCCAGCTACACCATGGTTCCAATTCTCGGTGGCCCGGTTGTCTTCGCATACAACGCTAAGAGCGGCATCCCAGCCGGCCTGAAGCTAGACGCTTCAGCTGTTTCGCGAATCCTTAAGGGAACCATCACCACCTGGAACGCAACTGCAATCAAGAAGCTAAACCCAGGCAAGACCCTTCCGGCCAAGCCAATCCAGGTTTTCTACCGCACCTCTGGTTCGGGTACCACCGCAAACCTAACCAACTACCTAGCTCAGACCCTGAACGTAACCGGTCAGCCAGCTCAGTGGGTCGGTAACTCGAAGGATCTTCTGGACTCTTCAGACGGCATCTCGGGCAACAGCGCAGGAACCCTGGCTTCGACTGCACTAGCCAAGACCACCTCGGCAATCATCGCCGACAAGCTACAGGCCACCAAGTACTCGTTCGGTTACTTCGACCTATCAGACGCCGTTTCGGCAAAGGTTGGTCAAGTTGCACTGAAGAATGCTTCGGGCCAGTTCCAGCTACCAACCGCAGCTGCTGCAGCGAAGTTCCTCAACGCTCAGACCGCAATCGTTGACGCAGCTAGCCAGCGCACCGACGGCACCCTGTCGATCGACTTCACCAAGAAGGTTGCTGGTGCATACCAGCTATCGATCGTCAGCTACGGTATCGCTCCTCGCGCCACCAACACCGAAGCTGGCCGCGCAGTTCACGACTGGTTCGCCTACGTCGTCAACTCGTGCATGCCTGCTCACGGTGCAGCCCTCGGTTATGTTCCACTAACCGGTTCGCTAAAGGTCACCGCACTACAGCAGATTGCAAAGATCAACTAGTTTCAAAGCAGTAAACGTGGAGGCGCGGCCGGTTTACCGGCCGCGCCAAAGCGCTTGATTCAAACAAACGAGAGGTTCAGCATGAAGAAGTCAGTTCGAGTTTCGGCAGCCCTGGCAATCGCCACAGCTGCGGCTCTAGCGCTAACCGCATGCGACCCTCCGATGCCACCAGATGTGGCCGCACAGATCGCCGAGCAGACCTACACCTGTGTCGCAGGCGATGTCACGATTCAAGCTCCGGCCGAGATGGCAGACCCTATTTCGCAGTGGCAGCTATCGCTCCCAACAGCTTGTGTCAGCCCGCTACCAGAGATGACTCTCACCCCGGTGACCGTAGGCCCAGCAGATCTAGTGGTATCCACTTCGACTCCGGCAATTTGCAGCGCCTTCGAGAGCGTTCCGCTCGCAATTGAGTCGGCAACGATTGCCTTCAACCTGAGCGTATCGAGCACTCTCAACCTGACTCCAAAAACCGCAGCCGCGATTTTGAATGGTCAAATCGCTAACTGGAGCGACAAAACCATTGCCGCCGAAAACGTGGGCACTCAATTGCCAAACGAACCAATCATCTTGAACAAAGTCGCCGATCCGTTGGCGTTTGACTCACTGAACTCGTGGTTCAAGCGTTCAGGGGCTTCAATTGATGCATCGCCCATAGCTCACAATGCCACGCAAAGCATCGATGCCTATTCGGCTTTGGCTGAGGGCGAGATCGCGATCGTCCCTGGCTCTTACGCAGCGGCACTCGGTTTGTTCCCTGCGAGTATTCAGACAGGGATTGACAAGGCAACCAAGGAGCCAATCCTCGCGCTCCCTGATGTTTCGGGAACCGGTTCGGCTGCAACGCAATGGGTGCCAAAGGCCAGTTCGAGCGGGGTAACCGTATCGCTCGACCCAAACCTTGTCCCGATCGCTCAGGCTGGCTTCGACTCAGCTGCAACGCCTTACCAGGCTATTTACCCAGTGAACCTTTACCTCTGCGGCGAAGACACCCTTCTAAAGCGAGCCGCCGCTAACTACATCCTGCGACTCGATAGTCAAGGATCTCTCGGTGCCTCAAACTACAACCAGTTGAGCGAAGGAACCCGAGTGGTTTCTTTGGTAGCCGTGCGTAAGGGTTTGCCGGAGCCGAAGGCAACCAAGTAGCACTTAAACTAGGTCGGTGACCAAATCGACTAACTCCGGCGCAGTGCGCGTGCTCGTTTTTGCCTACGGTATTTTGGCATTCGCGGCAATTGGCCGCTCAAGCTACGAATTGGCGACCAAGTTTTCGGTAGCACCCCTGCCATACGCGCTTTCTGCCATTGCGGCGGTTTTCTATGTTCTTGCCACAATCGGCCTGATTCGCAAAGGGGCTTCGTGGCGCCGGTTCGCCCAAATAGCGATCTCGCTCGAGCTGTTTTTCGTTGTATCAGTTGGCATCCTCACTCTGATTGACTCGAACCTTTTCCCGGCAAAAACTGTGTGGTCGAACTTTGGCGAAGGCTACGCTTTCACGCCCCTGATTTTGCCTATCCTTGGTCTCATTTGGCTGCGTCGAGAGCGCCAAAAATGATTACCTGGACTTCTCCTGAACAAGTTGAAGCCGACTTTCCGGAGACCGTCGTCACCATCGGCAAATTCGATGGCGTTCACCTTGGTCACCAGGCGCTCCTGGCCGAGTTGGTCGAGGTTTCCGAGGAGCACGGCATAGCGAGCGTCGTAGTCACCTTTGATCGCCACCCAGACGCGCTTCTCAACCCAGGCTCGGTGAAGCCAGCCATTACCGGCCCGATTCAAAAGCAGTACCTGATTCGCGAAGCCGGCGCAGATGCACTTCTAACTCTCAAGTTCGACCAGGCGCTGGCTGAGCTCTCGCCTGAGGCCTTCGTGAAGCAAGTTCTCGTAGATGCGCTAAAAGCTCGATGGGTTTTGGTTGGCGAAGATTTTCGGTTCGGCGCTAAGGGTGCTGGCAATGTCGCTGCCCTGGTTGAACTGGGTCGTCAGTTTGGTTTCAGGGTAACCGTTGTGTCACCCGTCATTGTCGACGGTGAGGTTGTTTCGACAACGCTGGTGCGCGAGGTCCTAGATCGCGGCGACATCGCTAAAGCAACCGAACTTTTAGGGCGCCCACATCGAACCACCGGAATCATTGAACACGGGCTAAAAATTGGTCGAACCATCGGTTTCCCAACCGCAAACATGTCACGAGACGCCGAGGGTTACCTGCCGGTAGATGGGGTCTATGCAGGATGGTTGTATGCCGATGACGAGAGATACCCAACGGCTCTCTCGGTTGGCATCAACGAGACTTTCCAAGCAGTACCACGTCTCATTGAGGCTCACGTGATCGACCGTACCGACCTTGATCTTTACGACAAAGTGGTTTCACTCGAATACGTCGAGTTCGTTCGCCCCGCTGCAAAATTCGATGGTGTCGAGGCGCTGGTAGCCGAGATCAACCGTGATCTCGAAAAGTGTCGTGTGATTCTAGGAATCAAGGAATAGGGGAGACATGGACTTCGCAGGAGCGGTCAAGGCCGGTTTTCAAAATTACGCAAACTTTCGAGGTGTTGCCTCGCGCAGTGCCTTTTGGTACTGGCGACTATTCCTGTTCATTGTGAACATTGCTACGACATTCTTGCCAGTGGTCGGCAGCTTGGCGTCGCTTGCGCTGATGATGCCAGACGTTTCAATCACTATTCGTCGAACCCGCGATGCCGGCTTTAGTGCCTGGCTTCAACTTCTTTGGCTGATACCGGTCGGGCTCTTTTTCGCCGAGCTCCCTTCAATGTTTGCCTTCGGCGAGGCCCATCAAATTGACTTTGAAACCGCGAGCAACAGTGAGATCTCCAACGTCGTACTGCCTATTTTGTTGATGGCGTTGCCGTCAATTCTCGCCCTCCTAGCCGTGCAATTGTTCTTCTTCATCACCTTCCTCTTGCCAACTAAGACCAAAGAGCAGGGTAACAAGTACGTTAAGTAGCGCCACAGAGCCTTCTCGGCTATGCTGGACAGGTTGCCGTGTATCGGCCGCGGATAAAGAGAGCTCGAAACATTCCGTTTCTTGCGCCGCGCAGCTAGCAAGAAGGAGAACCCAATGGCTCTAGACCCAAAGGTTAAAGACCAGATCATCAAGGAATACGCAACTCACCCAGGCGACACCGGTTCTCCTGAAGTGCAGATTGCTGTTCTCTCACGTCGTATCAAGGACCTAACCGAGCACTTCAAGGAGCACAAGCACGACCACCACTCGCGTCGTGGCCTCCTGCTTCTAGTCGGTCAGCGCAAGCGCCTGCTTGGCTACCTTCAGAAGGTCGACATCGCTCGCTACCGTGCCTTGATCGAACGTCTCGGTCTTCGCCGCTAAGTGTCTTAGACAAAAACCGCCCGACTCGTAAGACTCGGGCGGTTTTTGCTTAAACGATTTCTCGAGGTATTGGGTTTAGTATCCAAACAAGTTCCACACGAAAGGGGAATCATGGAATTCACGAACGCAATCAAATACGGTTTCAAGAACTACGCAAACTTCAAAGGTGTCATCGACCGAAGAACATTCTGGTGGTGGTATTTGTTCGCCGCTGGAGTGTCTTTTGTTGTGCAGATTGTGAGTACTGGTATCTCCGCTGCCGCAGTGTCTTCGGGCATGGCAACCGGTGACTCTTCGGCCAGCCTTATCGGCGGCGGTGTTACCTCGCTGCTTGGACTTTTGCCGTTGGCAATCTATTTGCCGACACTCGCGTTAGTGATTCGTCGTCTGCGCGATGTTGGCACGAACCCACTTTTTCTGCTTTTCAGCTTGATCCCAGGCGTCTTGCTGTTTATCGGTGCGGCTTTTGGCGCCATCGCAGGCGCATCAATTTCGGGCTCTAACTCATTGGCGGGCGGCTTTGCCGGTCTCTTCCTAGGCATGCTGCCTGGAGTCTTGACTGGCATCGGTTACTCGGTTTGGTTGATTGTGCTTCTTGCGAAACCGACCAAGACTGCCGCTCAAGGAAACAAGTTCGCGGTCGCCTAACCCACCAAATCTGTGCCTGAGGGGCTCGACCGAAAGGTCGGGTCCCTCTAGCCTTTGTCGGTGCACTCTGCTACCCTAAAAGAAGCGACGTGGCAGGTTTTGCTGGTCTTCGGTCGTGGATCTTGGAGTTCTCCAAGGTTTTCTACTGCAGACCAGGGCATCCCTCCCAATGTGGGCAAGTTTGACTTGCCGCGCTTGCTGAAGAAATAAAGAGGAGGGACCATGGTAGGTCCAGACAAAGTAGAGCCAATGGATGGCTCACAGGCAGAATATGCCATCATCAAAAACCCAAACGGTACCGAGCGCGTAATTCGCTTTGAGACCGGTCGTCTAGCTCAGCAGGCACAGGGTGCCGCAGCTGTTTACATCGACGGCGAAACCATGCTGTTCTCGGCTACCACCGCGAGCAAGCAGCCAAAAGACCAGTTCGACTTCTTCCCTTTGACTATCGATGTCGAAGAGAAGATGTACGCAGCCGGACGCATCCCAGGATCGTTCTTCCGTCGTGAAGGCCGCCCAACCACCGATGCAATCCTTGCCTGCCGCCTAATAGACCGCCCGCTACGCCCTTCATTCGTTGATGGTCTGCGCAACGAGGTCCAGGTTGTAGTTACCGTTATGGCTATCGAGCCAGACGAGATGTACGACGTGGTTGCAATCAACGCTGCTTCGATGTCGACCCAGCTCGCTGGCCTGCCGTTCTCTGGCCCAATCGGGGGTGTGCGTGTTGCACTCATCAACGGTCAGTGGATCGCATTCCCTAAGTACTCGGAGCTTGAGAACGCAGTATTCGACATGGTTGTTGCCGGTCGCGTAATCGTTGAAAAAGACGGCACCGAAGACGTAGCAATCATGATGGTTGAAGCCGAAGCTACCGACACCGCAATGGACCTAATCGAAGCTGGCGCTAAAGCTCCAGACGAAGACGTCGTTGCTGCCGGCCTTGAGGCTGCAAAGCCTTACATCGCAGAGCTAGTGAAGGCACAGGCTCGCCTGGCTGCTAAGGCTGCAAAGCCACTAGCCGAGTACCCAACCTTCCCGCCTTACAGCGACGAGGTTTACGACGCAGTTGCAGCTCTTGCCGAAGCAGAGCTAGGCCGCATCTACCTAATCGCCGACAAGGTTGAGCGTCAGAATGAAGACGACACCCTGAAGGACTCAGTCAAGGCAAAGCTTGCCGAGACCCTAACCGACGAGCAGCAGGGTCAGATCTCTGCCGCATACAAGTCGGTAACCAAGAAGGTTGTTCGCACCCGTGTTCTAAAAGAGAAGATCCGCATCGACGGCCGTGGCCCACGCAACATCCGCGTCATCGACGCAGAGACCGCAGTGATCCCACGCGTTCACGGTTCGGCAATCTTCCAGCGCGGTGAGACCCAGATTCTCGGTGTCACCACCTTGAACATGCTCAAGATGGAACAGCAGATTGACTCGCTGAGCCCAGAGACCAGCAAGCGCTACATGCACAACTACAACTTCCCTCCTTACTCAACTGGTGAGGTTGGTCGTGTTGGCACCCCTAAGCGCCGCGAAATCGGTCACGGTGCTCTTGCAGAGCGTGCACTTGTCCCTGTTCTGCCAAAGCGCGAAGACTTCCCTTACGCAATCCGTCAGGTGTCTGAAGCTCTAGGTTCGAACGGTTCGACCTCGATGGGTTCTGTTTGCGCATCGACCCTTTCGCTACTCAACGCTGGTGTGCCACTGCGCGCCAAGGTTGCCGGTATCGCAATGGGTCTGATCTCTGACGAGATCGACGGCGTAATGAAGTACGAGCCGATCACCGACATTCTCGGAGCCGAAGACGCCCTAGGCGACATGGACTTCAAGGTTGCCGGTACTCGCGACTTCATCACCGCGATTCAGCTCGACACCAAGCTCGATGGCATTCCGTCATCTGAGCTAGGCCGTGCTCTTTCGCAGGCAAAGGAAGCCCGTCTGTCGATCCTCGACATCATGGACCAGGCAATCGATGGCCCAGACGTGCTAGCCCCAACCGCTCCACGCGTTATCGCAATCAAGATTCCTGTCGACAAGATCGGTGAGGTCATTGGCCCTAAGGGCAAGATGATCAACACCATTCAGGACGAGACCGGAGCCGACATCTCGATCGACGACGACGGAACCGTCTACATCGGTGCAACCAACGGCCCATCGGCTGATGCTGCCCGTGCTGCTATCGACGCAATCGCAAACCCACTTGTTCCAAAGATCGGTGAGCGATTCCTAGGTACCGTCGTGAAGCTAGCCACCTTTGGTGCGTTCGTTTCACTAGTACCTGGCAAGGACGGCCTGCTGCACATCTCTGAGCTTCGCAAGATCTCGGGTGGCAAGCGCGTTGAGAACGTAGAAGACGTTCTTGAGGTCGGCCAGAAGGTTCAGGTTGAAATCACCAAGATCGACGACCGAGGCAAGCTTTCGCTTAGCCCAGTCGTTGAGGGTGAAGAAACCACCTCTGCAGAAGAAGACGACGCAGAGTAACTAAGTGTCTGAGATCTTCTTTCCTTTAGATCAAAACGACCTTTCGTTCACCGCTTCGGGAGGTAGTTCGGTTCGCCGAACTATCCTTCCGAGCGGTGTTCGCGTTTTAACCGAGAACGTACCTGGTGCCCAGAGCGCCTCGGTTTCGTTTTCGGTGGCGGTTGGTTCGCGTGACGAAACCAACGGCCACTTTGGGTCAACCCACTTTTTAGAGCACCTGTTATTCAAGGGCACTCGCAAGCGCACTGCGCTCGAGATCGCTATCGAGTTCGACCGCGTTGGCGGTTCTAGCAACGCTGCCACCGGCAAGGAATACACGAGCTACTACGCCCGAGTTCAAGACAAGTCGATTCCGGTCGCCGTCGATGTAATCGCCGACATGCTCACGTCTTCGCTTATCGACCCAACCGAGTTTGAGAACGAGCGAACCGTGATTCTCGAAGAGCTCGCCATGAACGATGATGACCCTCAAGACGTTGCTCACGAGGCTTTCGCCGAAGCCGTTCTTGGCGCACACGAACTTGGCCGCCCGATTGGTGGCACCAACGAAACAATCAACGCCGTACAGCGCGACGCAGTTTGGGATTACTACAAGGCCAACTACCGTCCCCAAGACTTGGTAATCGCAGCTGCCGGCGGTGTCGACCACGCAGAACTTATTGCTTTGGTTGAGAAGGGCCTCACAGAGGCTGGCTGGGATCTAGCTCTCGAGGCCGACCCTGTTTCGCGCCGCGACCAAACACCCGCAGTAATCGAACGCGCTCAAGCGCTTCGGGTGATCACCCGCCCACACGCACAAGCAAACATCCTCGTTGGTTCACAGGGAATCCTCGCTGAAGACCCTAGGCGCTACGCGATGTCGGTTTTGAATACCGTTCTAGGCGGGGGAATGAGCTCTCGGCTATTTCAAGAGATTCGCGAAAAGCGCGGGCTTGCATATTCGGTGTACTCGTTCAATCAGGGCTACTCGAATGCGTCGTACTTTGGACTCTATGCCGGTTGTTCACCAGCCAAGAGCCGCGAAGTTACCGAACTTATGCTTGCCGAGTTTGAGAAGGTCGCGACTCTGGGAATCACACCGGCCGAGCTCGAACTAGCCAAAGGCAACATCTCGGGTGGTCTGGCCCTAAAGTTCGAAAGCAGCCAGGCACGAATGAGTCGCCTAATCGGCAGCGAGATCGGCTCTGGCACCTTTGTTGACCTCGACGAATCGCTTCGCCGCTTCGAGGCGGTAACTCTCGATGAGGTTCAGGCGCTGGCCGCCGACATCGCCTCGCGAGAGCGCTCGATTGTTGCCGTTGGTGACATCGACGAGACGGTGTTCGAGTCTCTGGTCTAACCTAGTTACGTGACCAAAAAGATTGCAGTTGTTGGCGCCACTGGGCGCATGGGTAAGCTCGCGCTCGACCTAATCGATGCCTCGCAAGATCTGAGTGTGTTTGCCGCTCTCGATTCGAAGAGTGAGCTTTCGGGTGCGCTTGGTGCAGACGCGATTTTTGATGTCACTCGCCTCGACGTCAGCGCAGAGGTTGTTGCCTTCGCACAGGCAAACTCGATTCCTGTCGTGGTTGGCACCAGCGGCTGGTCTGCCGAAAAGCTTTCGACCCTGGACTCCCGGGGGAGTGCGGTTGTTGTGATCCCAAACTTTTCTGTTGGATCTATGCTGGCTACCCGTTTCGCTGCCGAGGCGGCAAAGTTCTTCGAGTCAATCGAGATTGTCGAGACGCACCACGCTGGCAAGGTTGACTCACCATCGGGCACGGCTGTTCGCACGGCTGAGCTAATCGCAAAAAGCCGCTCAAACACCCCGCTCGTGCCAGGCGTCGGCCAGGAGGCGAGAGGTGAAGTAGTCGCCGGTGTGCCGATTCACAGCCTTCGACTAGAGGGCGTGAGCGCCAAGCAGAGCGTTTATCTCGGCGGTAGCGCCGAACTACTCACAATTACTCACGAAACCTCTTCTGTCGCCGCATACAGCGCCGGAATCCTAGCGAGCCTAAGGTTCGCGCTAACCACTCAGGGCCTCCATGTGGGCCTCGAATCGGTTTTGGGGTAATGCAACGCGCCAAAGTCGGCGCCATGCTCACCGCAGGGCTAACGCTTGTCTATTTGCTTGTTCTAGGGCAATTTGGCCTAGCCATGCTTGGTTCGTCGACGGTCATCGGCAAGACTATGGGTGTACTCGTCCTAGTTTTCCCTTTGTTCGGGGTGTGGGCCCTGATACGTGAGTTTCGTTTTGGTTCGCAGGTAGAACGTCTAAGCAAGCGAGTTGAAGCCGAGGGGGCCTGGCCAGAATTCGACCTCGAACTGCGCCCTAGCGGCCGCCCAATCCGCGCCACCGCCGACAAAGTTTTCGAGGAGTTCAAGGCCAAGGCCGAAGCGGCGCCAGAAGACTGGCATTCTTGGTTCAACCTGTCACTTGCCTACGATGCCGCAGGTGACAGAGCACGAGCTCGCAAGGCGATGCAGCAGGCAATAAAGTTTTCTAGCGAATAAGTTTCGCGCGCTTTAGGCCTAGGTAGATCTGGCAGCCGAGGCAGTAGTCGAAGACTGCGTTCAAAAATGCCGCTATAAAGGCGGCTGCTGCAGCAAGAGTCAGGCCTAGTTCTATTTCGAAGATTCCGAGCACAAACCCGGTAGAGGCTACGAGGAGCCCCACCAGCTGCGCAAACTGTGGGCCTGCTGAGTCTTCGAGCTCCTTAGGCGCCCCGAGGCGAGGGCGAACCAACTTCTTAAATAGGAAACCGTACGGGTGGTTGGCTGGGCCGCGCAGGGCGCCCCACAAGAAACTGACGGTGATTACACCTAGGAGTGCGTGGGCAATCGCGAAAGTGTTGTGGTCAAGGCTTAGAAAAACATCGACTGCTAGCAGGGTTGCGGTGATTGATGCGCCGAATCGTGGGCCGCGCGGGTCGATTTGTGTACTCATTAGATAACGAAACTTCCTAGTTGTTGGTCGATTGTTGACTGTTTTGGTGCACCACCGATTCGCGAGGTGACTCGACCGTTGTGGTCGAGAACCAGCGTGGTGGGAGTTTGGAGGACGTGAAACTTCTTGGCAAGGTCGAGTCTGTTCGTGATGTCAACCTCGATGTGAAGAACGTCGTCGGCCGTATGTTCGAGCTCTCGAAACAGTCGAGCGGTTTGCTTGCAGGTTGAGCAGGTTTCGCTTGAAAACTGCAAGAAGGTAACGCGTTTGCCAAATTTCTTCACTAGCGAACCATCTTTAGTTGCGCCGAGGAGAGCGAGGTCGATGATCTCGCCTCGGTCGATGGCTTTGGCTCTACCCGTTTTGAAGCGCCAGATTGCACCCAAAACGCCCGCGAGCGCGATCAGCCCAACGATTAGACTCAAGCGAATTTCTGCGGGCATGGTTCAAGGCTAGATTGCGCAAACCCGCGCTTTCGCTCTGTTTCGGTTTCTTACGCGCCCTATTTCGATAAGGTTGAAGCGTGTCAGAGATTATTTTTCGTAGCGATGTAACCGTAGAGCTTGTCCGCTCATCAGCAGCCGACAGCGACGTCCTTTTTGCCGCCCGCGTTTCGACGCAGGGTGAGCAGACTCTTGAGTCTGCAGCAGCGCACACCGATGCTGCCGAAGACGAGAAGAAGAGCAAAGGGCTGATCAACTACTTGATGCGTGACCGTCACGGTTCACCGTTCGAGCACAACTCGATGACCTTCTACGTTCAGGCTCCGATCTTCGTCTTCCGTGAATTCATGCGTCACCGTATCGCTTCATACAACGAAGAATCAGGTCGCTACAAGGAGCTAAGCCCGGTCTTTTACGTGCCCGCACCTGAGCGAAACCTGATTCAGGTTGGCAAGGCTGGCCACTACGAGTTCTTGCCTGGCACAGCCGAGCAGATCGCACTTGTTCAGCAGGAGTCGCGCAAGGCTTCAACCGAGTCTTACGAGTCATACCAGCGCATGCTCGAGGCAGGCGTAGCCCGTGAGGTTGCCCGCATCGTGCTGCCGCTGAACATCTACTCGAGCATGTACGTAACCATGAACGCCCGCGCGCTCATGAACTTCTTGAGCCTTCGCACCAAGCGTGAAGGCACGCACTTTCCTTCGTTCCCACAGCGTGAGATCGAAATGTGCGCCGAGAAGATGGAAGATTTCTGGAAAGATCTCATGCCATACACCTACGACGCGTTTAACCAGCACGGTCGCGTAGCTCCGTAACCCTAAGGTTTTATTTATGTCGCAACAAAAGAATCTCTTCGGCCAGGTGCTTGTCGCCTTGGTTACGCCAATGAACGCCGAGGGCGAGGTCGACTGGGCTGCGACAGAGAAGCACATTGACTACGTAATCTCGAACGGCGCCGATGGCGTTGTGGTGACGGGTACCACCGGTGAAACATCAACGCTCACTGACGCCGAAAAAATCAAGCTCGTTGAGGTTGGCAAATCGGTTTCGGCTGGCCGTGCAAAGATCATCACCGGCGGTGGCTCAAACGAAACCGCTCACGCGATGCAGCTTTACAAGGCGAGCGAGAAGGCTGGCGCCGACGGCGTAATGATTGTCACGCCTTACTACAACAAGCCAACTCAGGCAGGTGTGCTGACTCACTTCCGTTTGATTGCCGACGCAACCGATCTGCCCGTCATTCTCTACGACATCCCAGGGCGAGCCGGTATCCCAATCGCCTACGAAACGATTTTGCGCGCTGCCAAGCACCCAAACATCGTAGCCATCAAAGATGCCAAGGGTGATTTTGCCCAGGCTTCGAGAGTTATGAACGAAACCGACCTGCTGTATTTCTCAGGTGATGACTCAAACGTTCTACCGCACATTGCCATCGGAGCAACCGGCCTGATTGGCGTAACCGCCAATGTTTCACCGGCCGCTTACCGAGAACTGATCGATGCCACCAACCGCAACGATTTTCACCACGCCCTGACGGTTCATAACTCGCTCGAGCCTCTGGTTCGTGCCGTCATGACCCATGTGCCGGGCACTGTGGCCGCCAAATACATCCTGCACGGATTGGGACATATCGATAGCCCTCGCGTGCGTCTACCTCTTGTAGGCCCTGAGGAGGCCGAAGCTGCCCGCATTGAGGCAGACATCGACAAGGTTGGTGCCATCACCGGTTTGTCATTCGAAAACTTCCGCCCAGACCGCAATGCAGCCGCCGGTGGCGCGCTGCCTAAGGTGGCTGGCACAACCCGATAGGGGAACCAATGGTTCTAACCTTGCCCGCACCAGCCGCTCTGCGTGCTGGAACGCTTCGTATCGTGCCACTAGGCGGCATTGGCGAAATTGGCCGCAACATGACCGTGTTTGAAATCGACGGCAAGTTGCTCATCGTCGACTGTGGCGTGCTGTTCCCAGAGGAGCATCAGCCTGGCGTCGACGTGATTCTGCCCGACTTTGGTTACATTCGAGACCGCTTGGACGACGTGGTTGGCATCGTGCTGACCCACGGTCACGAAGACCACATCGGTGGTGTGCCATACCTGCTGCGCCTAAGGAACGATATTCCGCTACTTGGTTCGGCCCTAACGCTCGCCTTTGTTGAGGCAAAGCTCAAGGAGCACCGCATCACGCCTTACACCCTCGTTGTTGCCGAAGGTCAGCGCCAAAAACTTGCCGGCTTCAACCTCGAGTTTGTTGCGGTGAATCACTCGATCCCAGACGCCCTCGCGGTGTGTATTCGCACGGTTGCCGGTTCTGTGTTGCACACAGGGGATTTCAAGATGGATCAGATTCCGCTCGACGGCCGCCTCACCGACCTTCGCGCATTTGCCCGCATCGGTGAAGAGGGCCTCGACCTGTTCATGTGCGACTCGACCAACGCCGATGTTCCAGGGTTCACGCCGCTAGAAAAAGACATTGGCCCGGTCATCGAAAACGTTATCTCTCGTGCCCGCGGCAAGGTGATTGTTGCGTCGTTCTCGAGCCACGTGCACCGCGTTCAGCAGGTGATCGATGCCGCTGTCGCCAATGGCCGCCGAGTTGCGCTCGTTGGTCGCTCGATGGTTCGCAACATGGAGATCGCCGCGCAGATGGGGTACCTGAAGGTTCCCGAAGGTGTTTTCATCGACTACAAGCACGCCGGCGATGTTCCAGCTGAAAAAATTGTCTACATGTCTACCGGTTCTCAGGGCGAGCCGATGGCTGTGCTGGCTCGCATGGCTAACCTCGAACACGACATTCAGGTTGGGGAGGGCGACACCGTTATCCTCGCGTCCTCACTGATCCCGGGAAACGAGAACGCCGTATATCGCGTGATCGACGGGCTCACCAAACTTGGCGCCAACGTGGTTCACAAGGGCAACGCAAAGGTTCACGTCTCTGGCCACGCCGCTGCCGGTGAACTGCTCTACTGCTACAACATCTTGAAGCCAAAGAACGTGATGCCGGTGCACGGTGAATACCGCCACCTAATTGCGAACGGCAAACTTGCCGAGCAGACCGGCATCGACTCTGAGCGCGTTTTGATTACCGAGGACGGCTGGGTTGTAGACCTTCGTGAAGGCATCGCCGAAGTGGTTGGTGCCGTTGAATGCGGTCTTTTGTTCGTTGACGGCAAGACGGTTGGCAAGATCACCGAGGATGACCTGCATGATCGCCGCGTACTAGCCGAAGAGGGCTTCATTTCGATCTTCTGCGTGGTTGACGCAGAGGGCCGTGTGATCGTAGGCCCAGAGATTCGCGCTAGAGCGTTCGCCGAAGAAGATCACGTTTTCGACGACGTCAAGCCACTGATTTCGAAGGCGCTTGCCGAAGCAGCTGGTCAAGGCGTTCGAGACCCACATGCTCTGCAGCAGGTCATTCGACGAACTATTGGCACCTGGGTGAACCGCGCCCACCGCCGACGCCCAATGATTATCCCCGTGGTTGTGGTCGGCTAGCCTCCGTCAAATTGACGGCGGTGGCTGATATCTTGGCTTAATGGCCGAGCGCAAACCAACACCGCGCCGGGGCACGACTACGAAGCCTCGGGCGACTTCGCGCACCGCGAAACCAAAACCGACCAAACGAATCGAACAGAAGCGTTCGGTAGGTTCTGGCATTTTCAAGAGCCTTGCTCACGCACTTGGCTGGGTTGTTCGCTTCGACATGCGAAACAAGCCTTCGGCCGAAGAACGCAGCGACGGCCTGCCGTTCGTCGTTTTCGTCCTCGGTGTCCTAGGAGCCTGGCTAGCTTGGTTCGAGTCAAAGGTTGACTGGGCGATAACTCTTCACCAGTTCACCTTCGGCCTAATGTTTGGCCGCGTGGCGCTGGCTCTACCTGTGGTCATGGTGATTTTTGCCATCTACCTGATGCGCAAGCCGCCTTCGGTCAATGATTCAACCGGACGCATCATCATTGGCCTCATTTTGCTGGTCACCAGTGCGTCTGGGTTGTTTCACCTTTTCAGCGCCCAGCCGCAGCCGAGCGACCCAAACTTTGCACCGGCTTTCACCGCTGCCGGTGGAATGTTCGGTTGGTTGATTTCGGTTCCTGCTCTCTACCTCACCATCTGGGGTGCGGTGCCGTTCATGCTTCTTGTTGCCTTTATGTCGGTGCTGATCTTGACCAAGACCGCCCCAAACAAGATTCGCGAGCGACTTTCGACATTTTGGCAAAACCTGTTTTCAAGCGGAGAGCCAAGAGCGGCTAAAGAGAAAGCCGAACCGCTTGAAGATGTTCACGATGCCTACGACGGCACCAAGGTGCCCTGGTGGCGTCGCGATAAAGACGCCAAAGACGAAGAGCCTTACGAGACCCCGATTCTCGAAGAAGACACCCTCGGTGAGCTTTTTGCCGACGAGCCAGTCGATGATGTTCCTTCGGTTGACACCTTCGTTTCGGATCAAACCGAACCAATCACGGTTGTAGCCGAGCCGGAAACCTTTGCGACCGAGGTTGTGCCTGCCGCTGAAGGATTGGCCGAGGTCGCCGTCGTTGCCGCTAAACCGAAGCGGGCATACGTTCTTCCTCCGGTGTCGATGCTTCCGCCTGGCACCCCGCCTAAGGCTAAAACCGAAGCCAACGCCGTAATCACTCAGGCAATCACCAGCGTCTTTGCCGAGTTCTCGGTTGATGCCAAGGTGGTTGGCTTCTCGCGTGGCCCAACAGTCACTCGCTACGAGGTTGAGCTTGCGCCTGGCGTCAAAGTTGAGGCTGTCACCCGACTAGCCAACAACCTCTCTTACGCCGTTGCGAGCAACGAAGTGCGAATCCTTGCACCGATTCCAGGTAAGTCGCTGATTGGTATCGAGATTCCCAACACCGACCGTGAAACGGTTTCGCTCGGCGATGTGCTGCGTTCAAACGTGGCAACCACGAGCGCACACCCGCTAACGATCGGGATCGGTAAAGACGTTGAGGGCGGTTTTGTCGTTGCCAACCTCGCCAAGATGCCTCACCTCCTAGTTGCAGGTGCCACTGGCGCAGGTAAGTCTTCGTTTGTGAACTCGATGATCACCTCGATCCTGATGCGCGCAAAGCCGGCCGAGGTTCGCATGGTTCTAATTGACCCTAAGCGTGTAGAGCTGGCGGCCTACCAGGGTGTGCCGCACCTAATCACCCCGATCATCACCAATGCCAAGAAGGCAGCCGAAGCGCTTGCCTGGGTCGTAAAAGAGATGGACTCTCGCTACGACGATCTAGCAGCCTTTGGCTTCAAGCACGTGGACGATTTCAACCGAGCCGTGGTTGCGGGCACGGTCAGTGTTCCAGAGGGCTCGAAGCGTGTTCTAACGCCTTACCCATACCTCCTCGTCGTGGTCGATGAGCTTGCCGACCTCATGATCGTTGCGCCTCGAGAGGTTGAGGACTCGATTGTTCGAATCACGCAGCTCGCACGTGCCTCTGGAATTCACCTGGTGCTTGCCACGCAGCGTCCATCGGTAGATGTTGTTACTGGTTTGATCAAGGCAAACGTTCCGAGCCGACTCGCTTTCTCGGTCTCCTCGGTTACCGACTCGCGAGTTATTCTCGACCAACCCGGCGCCGAGAAGCTGATTGGCCAAGGTGACGCTCTCTTCTCGCCGATGGGCACGAACAAGCCGATTCGCGTTCAAGGTGCCTGGCTCAGCGAAGCCGAGCTCGAGAAGGTTGTTGAGCACGTCAAGCGACAAATGGATCCTGAATACCGCGAAGATGTCGATGCACCAGTTGTCACCAAGAACATTGATGCCGACATCGGCGACGACCTAGAGCTTCTTCTGGCCGCGGCCGAGCTGATCGTCTCGTCGCAGTTTGGTTCAACCTCGATGTTGCAACGCAAGCTTCGCGTCGGTTTCGCCAAGGCCGGTCGACTAATGGACCTCCTCGAGTCACGCAACATTGTTGGCCCGAGCGAAGGCTCGAAGGCTCGAGACGTATTGGTTCAGCCTGACGAACTTGCGGTGGTTCTCGGTCAGCTTCGCGGCGAGCCGGGAGTAACCCCAACGCCAAAGGTTCGAACCGCAGCCGACTTTATCGACGACTCAGAAATCGTCAGTGACGACACCGATGGCGACGAAGACGCCTGGCAGCTAACGGGCCGCGACTGATGATTGCCAACCTGATCACGCTGCTTCGAATCGCACTCGTGCCTTTTGTGATCTGGGTGGTCTTTGCCGAACCAGATCGCGGCTCGACTTGGCGCTGGTTGGCGGTTTTGCTCTTCGTTCTCTCTGCAGCCACCGATGGAGTCGACGGCGCTGTCGCCAGAAAGCGCGGTGAGGTCACCAACCTCGGCAAGCTTCTTGACCCGATCGCCGACAAGTTGCTCATCGGGGGAGTGCTGGTTTCGCTATCAATGCTCGGCGAGGTCGACTGGTCGATCACCGGCATAATCCTGGTTCGCGAAATCGGCATCACCATCTACCGCTTCGCGGTAATTCGAGACAGAGTCATCGCGGCATCTGGCGGCGGCAAACTCAAGACAATCATGCAATCGATCATGGTTGGCTTCTTGCTCAGCCCAGCCAACTGGATGCCATTTGGCGTGCAGCCATACGTGGAATTTGGTTTGATCTGGATATCGGTCGTTCTCACCGTCTGGACAGGCGTTGGTTACCTAGCGGCGGGAGCTAAAAAATGAGTGCTGCAGAGGCTTTGAAGGCCCTAGAGGCCCGTGGCTGGAGTTTGGCGCTCGCCGAGTCACTGACTGGTGGCTTGCTCGCCGACGCCTTTGTGAGCGTCCCAGGCGCTTCTAAGGTGTTTCGTGGCTCGGTTGTCGCCTATGCCAGCGACCTTAAGCACGCTCTACTCGGGGTCGATTCCGACCTCTTGGCTGCAAACGGGGCGGTTGATCCTGCGGTGGCGATCGAGATGGCCGTTGGTGCTGCCAACCGGCTCGGCGCCGATGTTGCGCTGTCGGCAACGGGTGTTGCTGGCCCAGATAAGCAAGACGGCAAGCAAGTCGGGACGGTTTGCATTGGGGTAATCACTCCCGAAAGTTCGGACGTTTTTGAGTTTCAATTTGCGGGTAGTCGCGAAGAGATTCGCCGTGCAGCTGTTGCCGCCGCGCTCACCGAACTTCTCGAAGTTCTCACAGGTAACTCGCAGTAATTGCGGGCATAAAATCCTTGTCGCCGTTGTAAGTTATCCTGTAACTCCTCAAACGAGGGTTGTCAGAAAGGAGCTTTCATGCTGTTAGTTCGTCGCGAAATCGGTGATGTTCTTCGAGAACTCCGTCTGCAAAAGCGCCACACTCTTCGCCAGGTAGCGGGCCGCGCAAGCGTAGCCCTCGGTTACCTGAGCGAGATTGAGCGTGGGCAGAAAGAGGCTTCGAGTGAGATTCTTCTCGCTATTGCCGAGGCCCTTGATGTGCCAATCTCGCAGATCATGCGCGAGGTGAGCGATCGCCTCGCAGTTCTTGAGGGTCTAACGATCCCAGACACCGTGCCTGCAGAGCTGGTTGCATCTTTCTCGCGCTAATCACCAAAGCAAACGAAACCCCGGTCAGTGATGATCGGGGTTTTCGCTTAGGGTTTTAGGCATGCGCCTAAGTCAGTTCAACGAACTCATGAGTGACGAATTCGGTCTCGAATATTCGTCGGTGATTCGTCGCGATCTAGTTTTGGGCGATTTAGGGGACCTCACTGCCGATAAGGCGCTAGCTTCGGGGTTTGACCCAAAGGAGGTTTGGCTTGCCGTGTGCCGCACATCTGGTGTCCCTAAGGAACGCTGGCACGGTTTGAACAAACATTCGAAAAAAGACACGCCGAAATAAATAATTCGAAAACTTGTTCGAATATTGCTATTCTGTTTCTAACAACGAAGTTGTCCACAATTTCCGCGCCACCCCGACTCAGTGTCGGAGGTTCCACGTAGTGTCACAGGAAAATGAAACCTATAGGCGCGATGCGCCAGAAGTAAGAGGACCAAAATGGCATCAGCAAACGAACGCGAAAAAGCGCTAGACACTGCGCTAGCCCAGATCGAGCGTCAGTTCGGCAAGGGCTCCGTTATGCGCCTCGGCTCAGACGAGCGCGCACCGGTTGAGGTCATTCCTACCGGCTCAATTGTTTTAGACGTCGCGCTAGGTATTGGCGGCCTTCCGCGTGGTCGCATCATCGAGGTTTACGGCCCGGAGTCTTCGGGTAAGACCACAATCGCTCTTCACGCAATCGCCAATGCCCAGGCTGCCGGCGGCACCGCCGCGTTTATCGACGCGGAGCACGCTCTAGACCCTGAATACGCCAAAGCACTCGGCGTTAACATCGACGACTTGTTCGTCAGCCAGCCAGACACCGGTGAGCAAGCCCTTGAAATCGCCGACATGCTTATTCGCTCGGGTGGCATCGACATCATCGTCATCGACTCGGTTGCGGCGCTTGTTCCGCGTGCCGAAATCGAAGGCGAGATGGGTGACTCTCACGTTGGTCTTCAGGCCCGTCTGATGTCGCAGGCACTTCGAAAGCTCACCGGTGCGCTAAGCAACACCGGTACCACAATGATCTTCATTAACCAGCTGCGCGAAAAGATTGGTGTGTTCTTTGGTAGCCCAGAGACCACCGCCGGAGGTAAGGCTCTGAAGTTCTACGCATCGGTTCGCCTAGACATCCGTCGCATCGAAACCCTGAAGGACGGTACCGAAGCTGTCGGTAACCGAACCCGCGTAAAGGTTGTGAAGAACAAGATGGCTTCACCTTTCAAGCAGGCCGAGTTCGACATCATTTACGGTCACGGTATTTCTCGTGAAGGTAGCCTTCTTGACTTCGGTGTCGAACACGACATCGTGAAGAAGTCTGGTGCTTGGTACACCTACGATGGCGAACAACTTGGCCAGGGCAAAGAAAACTCCCGCAAATACCTGATCGAAAACAAGTCTGTTGCCAACGAAATCGAGAAGAAGATCAAGACCAAGCTAGGCATTGGCGTGCCGCGTGCAGTCGCTGACCTTCCAGTCGAAGACGTTGTGGCTCCGGTTGCCGATAAGGCAGCCAACGCCTAAAGATGACCGAAAAAGCGCCATCGCGCGAAAAGCTGGAGAGCAGGGCACGCAATGTCCTGCTCTTTCAGCTCTCCAAGGGCATTAAGTCGAAAGCCCAGCTCAGGGCAATTCTTGTAAAACGCGAAATACCTGAAGACATCGCGGAACCAATCCTCGACCGCTTCGAGGAGGCGGGGCTTATCGATGACAAGCAGTTCGCTGCCGTTGTTGTAAGTAGCCGTAGGAGCTACAAAGGTCTATCAAAGTCAGCCATTAAACGAGAGCTCAGCACCAAGGGGGTAGCAGCCGAGGTGATCGAAGAAGCTGTGGCTGAAATCACCTCAGAGCAAGAGCTTGAAACAGCTCAAGAACTTGCTGTAAAGAAACTTCGGGCAATGAATCACCTGGACAAGGCCGTTCAAGATCGCAGGCTTTCTGGGTTTCTTGGGCGAAAGGGTTACAGCGGTGGCATTGTTTATGCAGCTATCCGCTACGCTCGCGAGCAAGCGGTAAAATCGGAGGTCTAATGACTTCTGAAACCAAACAACGCAGCTACGAAGTTCGCACCTTCGGATGCCAGATGAACGTTCACGACTCTGAGCGACTAACTGGCCTGCTAGAAGGCGCTGGCTACGTTGACGCCGCTGGCGGCGACCCCGACATCGTTGTATTCAACACTTGTGCGGTGCGTGAGAACGCCGACAACAGGCTTTACGCTGCCCTCTCTCAGCTTTATGGCAAGAAAAAGGAAAACCCAGACTTCCAATTGGCCGTCGGTGGTTGCCTAGCCCAAAAAGACCGCGAAACGATCGTGAAGAAAGCGCCTTACGTTGATGTGGTTTTTGGTACCCACAACATCGGTTCGCTACCAACGCTCTTAGAGCGCGCTCGTCACAACGAAGAGGCTCAGGTTGAGATTCTCGAGTCGCTAGAAACCTTCCCGAGCGATCTCCCGACCAAACGCGACAGCACTTACGCGGCGTGGGTATCGATTTCGGTTGGCTGCAACAACACCTGCACATTTTGCATCGTGCCAAGCCTTCGTGGCAAAGAGAAAGACCGACGCCCTGGTGAAATCCTTGCCGAAGTCGAGGCGTTGGTTGCCGACGGAGTCATTGAAATCACTTTGCTCGGCCAAAATGTCAACACCTACGGTGTTGAGTTCGGCGACAGAGGCGCCTTCGCCAAGCTTTTGCGTGCCATGGGTGAGATCAAGGGCCTAGAGCGCGTGCGCTTCACCAGCCCGCACCCAGCGGCCTTCACGCAAGACGTGATCGACGCGATGGCCGAGACGCCAAACGTAATGCCTCAACTGCACATGCCATTGCAGAGCGGCAGCGACGCGGTTCTCAAGGCGATGAAGCGCAGCTATCGCAGTGAGAAGTTTTTGGGCATCATCGACTCGGTTCGCGCCTCGATTCCTCACGCGGCGATATCTACCGACATCATCGTCGGGTTCCCGGGTGAGACAGAGGAAGATTTCTTAGAAACCATGCGCGTTGTCAGCGAGTCCCGATTCGCAACGGCTTATACCTTTCAGTACTCAATACGCCCAGGCACACCAGCCGGCGAAATGGATAACCAGATTCCGAAGGCAGTGGTGCAGGAGCGCTTTGAGCGCTTACACAAGCTGGTTAACCAAATCGCGTTCGAAGAGAACCAAAAGATCATCGGCCAGACCGTTGAGGTGCTCGTTGCCAACAACGAGGGTCGCAAAGACGCCGCCACGAACCGTTTGAGTGGAAGAGCACGTGATGGCCGCCTCGTTCACTTCAGCCTGCCTGAGGGCGTTCTAGCGCCTCGCCCGGGCGATTTAGCAACTGTCACCATTCACGAGGCAGGCCCGTTCCACCTAATCTCTGACCCGGCCACTATCGAAGACATCACGGTTCGCCGCTCAATCGCCGGTGATGCCTGGGATCGCGCGCAGGCGGCATCGTGTGGCGTGCCGGTCGCCGCTCCTCCGGGTCGTCGCTCGATTCCTCTCGGTGTTCGAGGTGCCTAACCAAATCATCGCGATTGTCGGGCCAACCGGTACCGGCAAATCCGAACTTGGGCTAAACCTCGTCGAAGCCCTTGCCAAACGCGGCGAACCTGCCGAAATCGTGAACATCGATTCGATGCAGTTCTATCGGGGCATGGACATCGGAACCGCAAAACTCAGCCTCGCTGAGCGTCGAGGAATCCCGCACCACCTGCTCGATTGGCTCGAGATTCGTGACGAGTCCACGGCCGCCGAATACCAGTCGGTTGCCCGCCCGCTGATCGAAGAGTTGCAGGGGCGAGGGGTCACTCCGATTCTCGTGGGCGGTTCGATGCTTTACATCGCTGCCGTGCTAAACAACTTCGAGTTTCCGGCGCGCGACGAAGCACTCAGGGCTCAGTTAGAAGCTGACCTAATCGAGTTTGGCTCGAGAGAGTTGCACAATCGTTTGGCGGCTTTAGATAGCGTTGCGGCAAGCCGAATTGACTCGCAAAACGGACGCAGGGTAGTCCGGGCTCTAGAGATAGTCACAATCACCGGTGAACCCTTTGCCGCGGCGCTTCCAGATGTTCCTGAAGAGTGGCAACCAAGCACGCAGATTGGCCTGAGGGCCGATCGCGAGGTTCTGGTGCCACGACTTTTCAAGCGTGCCGAAACCATGTGGAAGCAAGGTCTTCTCGCCGAGGCAGAGTCGTTGATTCCTCTCGGTGTTCGTGAGGGCAAGACCTCTAGTCGAGCCATTGGTTACGCCCAGGCACTCGCTCAGCTTGATGGTGAGCTCTCGCAGTCAGAGGCGATCGAGCAAACAGCGCTTCTTACCTCACGCTATGCCAGGCGGCAGATGTCTTGGTTTAGACGCGACGCCCGCATCAATTGGCTTGAGTTTGATAGCTCGAATTTGGTCGAATCGGCTCTGGCGCTAGTCAATTAGGGTTGAAGTATGGCAACCACCAAGTTCACCAAGGGTCATGGCACTGGCAACGACTTCGTGCTGATTCTCGACGAGCGCGGCGAACTCGAACTTGACGCCGCGATTGTTGCCAAACTTTGCGACCGTCATTTCGGCATTGGTGCCGATGGGCTTATTCGCGTCGTGCGTTCTAACGCCATTGCCGAGGGTGCGGCAAGCCTTGCCGAGGAGCCTGCCGCCGAATGGTTTATGGATTACCGAAACAGTGACGGCAGTATCGCTGAGATGTGTGGCAACGGTGTCCGTGTTTTCGCTCGCTACCTAACCGAGCGTGGTCTGGTCGAGCTTTTGCCAGGTGACACCCTTTCGATTGGTACTCGTGCAGGCGTGCGCGACATTCAGCGCTCAACCAATGGTTTTGCTGTAGACATGGGGCGTTGGCGCCCTGAAGGCGACGAACTCACCGTTCGTACAGCGGGTTCAGATGTTCCGCGCCCAGGTCAAGGCATCAACGTCGGCAACCCACACGTTGTGGTGGCACTCGCTAACACCGAAGACCTAAAAGAGCTGGATCTGACCAAGATTCCAGTTATCGAACCCGTTCAACCGAACGGCGCAAACGTCGAATTCATCGTGCCGGCTGAGCCCATGGTTCAGAACGGTGTCGGCTACATTTCGATGCGCGTCCACGAGCGAGGAGTTGGTGAAACGCTTTCTTGCGGCACCGGAATCGTCGCCGCGGCACTCGCAACAAGATTGTGGGCTGGTAAGGGCGCTCCAAACCAGTGGCAGGTAACTGTGCCTGGCGGGACCCTCGGAGTGCGGATGTTCGCCACCGAAGACGGTGAACACGTCGGTTTGAGCGGTGCCGCAGTTCTCGCCTATGACGGCGAAGTCGATCTAGCTACGCTTTAGTCGCGCGCAATACCCTGAAGGCCTTAGCTGTGTCTACTCGTTCGATCTCGATGCCGTCGATCGTCGCGGCGATCCATCGCTGAAGAGAATCAGCGCCTAAGTTTTTCTGAACCACCAGGTAGGCGTCAGCGCCTGATTCGAGCCGTGGTAGCCAAGTCGTCATGATTTCGTGTAGAACCTCTTTGCCAACCCGAATTGGTGGGTTAGACCAAATTCCTGTGAATTCGATGTTGCTCGGCACATCGTCTGGGTGGCACACCTTCACGTTGGTTATCCCAAGTTTTTTTGCATTTAGTTCTGTCAGTTCTCGAGCTCTGGCGTTTACGTCTATCGCCCATACCGTTGCCTTTGGCGAGTGCATCGCTAGAGCGAGGGCAATCGGGCCCCAGCCGCAGCCGATGTCGAGGATATCGCCGCCTGCAGGCGCTTGATCGATATGTTCCAAAAGAATCTTCGTGCCGGTGTCCACGTGATCTGGGCTAAAAATCGCTCCAGAGGTCGTGACAATTACCTCGCGACCATAAAGTGAAACCTTGATGTCTTTCGTCTTCATTTCGCCGCTTGGGGCTTCGTCGAAGTAGTGGGAGGGCATAGCGAAACACTAATACAGCCAACGGGTCTAGTGTTAGTTGAGTGAGCGAACCAACACAGTCAGAGGCAGTCATCGACCGCATTTTGCGGCGCGGTGAGCGAGCTGCAGCACTCGGTGCAGACGACACTCACGGGCACTCCGAATCAGACGGCGACCAACTCGAACTAGAGGAGCGCTCGGCACTTCGGCGAGTGGCAGGTCTTTCGACCGAACTCGAAGACATCACCGAGGTCGAATACCGCCAGCTTCGCCTCGAAAAGGTGGTTCTCATTGGGCTATGGGGTGAGCAAAATCTTCAGGACGCCGAAAATTCTTTACGCGAGCTAGCCGCGCTGGCCGAAACAGCCGGCTCTGAAGTTCTCGACGGACTTCTGCAGCGCAGAGCACACCCAGACCCAGCCACTTACCTCGGTAAAGGTAAGGCCGAAGAGCTTCGAATCATGGTTCAGGCTTGCGGCGCCGACACGGTAATTGCCGACACCGAGTTGGCACCGAGCCAACGTCGCGCGCTCGAAGACGTAGTCAAGGTCAAGGTCATCGATCGAACCGCGGTAATTCTCGACATCTTTGCTCAGCATGCCAAGAGTCGTGAGGGCAAGGCGCAAATCGAACTCGCTCAGCTCGAATACCTTTTGCCTCGACTGCGTGGTTGGGGTGAGTCGATGTCACGGCAAGCCGGTGGCCAGGCTGCCGGTGGTGTTGGCATGGGCTCCCGCGGCCCTGGTGAAACCAAGATTGAGCTCGACCGCAGGCGGATCAACACCCGCATGGCGAAGTTGCGCAAACAGATCAAAGAGATGAAACCGGCACGTGAGGCAAAGCGAGCGAATCGCGTTCGCAATCAGGTTCCAGCCGTAGCCATCGCCGGTTACACCAATGCGGGTAAGTCTTCGCTTCTGAACAAGATCACCCAGGCCGGTGTGCTAGTCGAAAACGCCTTGTTTGCAACGCTCGATCCAACGGTTCGCAAGTCGCTGACGCCCGATGGTCGGCCCTATACAATCGCCGACACCGTGGGGTTTGTCCGCAACCTTCCCCATCAACTTGTCGAGGCATTTCGTTCGAGTCTCGAAGAAATCTCAGCTTCAGATTTGATCGTTCACGTGGTGGACGCGTCTCACCCTGACCCGGCTGGCCAAATCGAGACAGTCAGAAACGTGGTTGGCGAAGTTGGCGCAAGTGATGTGCTCGAATTGATCGTGTTCAACAAGATCGACCTTGTAGACGAAACCACACGCATGGCTCTTCGTGGGCTCGAGCCGGGTGCAATGGAGGTTTCGGCTCGTTCTGGTGAAGGCATTGCCGAACTTCTAGCCAAGATTTCTGAATTGCTACCAGAGCCGAACGTTCGCGTCAGTGTGGTTGTGCCTTACAGCAGGGGAGACCTGGTCTCTCGAATTCACCTCAACAGCAAGATCGACGAACTTGAGTATGTCGAAGACGGAACGCGAATTATCGCCTCGGTGAGACCTGAACTCGCGGCAGAGTTAGAGGCGTTCGCTACTAAATAGAGCGCAGAACGCTAACTACCTTGCCCATGATGACGGCGTGTGTTCCGTCAATAGGGGCCATCGAGGAGTTGCGTGGCAATAGCCAAGTGTGGCCGTTCTCTTGCTTGAAAACCTTGACGGTCGCTTCGTCTTCTAGCAGCGCGGCAACGATGTCGCCGTTCTCGGCATTCTGTTGCATTCGCACTACAACCCAGTCTCCGTCGCAGATAGCTGCGTCAATCATCGACTCACCCTTCACCTTCAAGATGAATAGGTCGTCACTCTTGCCGACCAGCTGAGATGGGAGGGTGAATGTGTCTTCAATGTTTTGCTCAGACGTGATTGGCACACCCGCTGCGATTTGACCAACCCATGGCACCTGTTTTGCATTGCCGATGTTTACGACGCCAGTTGTGCTGGTGCGAACCACGTCCATGGCGCGCTGCTTGCCTTCGTTCTTGTTCAGGAATCCTTTTTCGCGAATCTGGTCTAGCTGGTACTTCACACTGGCAACGGCGCTGAGGCCAACCATTTCGCCGATCTCTCGCAGGCTAGGCGAATAACCCTTTACCTGCTGAAACTTAGAGATCGAGGCGAGTATGAAACGCTGCTTGTCGCTGAGCGCTTCAGAGCCAGCCGGGAGCCATTCGTTCATGTCTTCGTGTTCGTCAAACATTCGGTACCTTTCGTTGCCTTATCGAAAGATTATTCGAATATTTGAGATAAACCAAACATATTTTCGAAAAAGTCTTGACACGATGTCGGTGGTCGGGTTTATTCTTGAGTTATTCGAACAGATGTTCGGAACAGAATTTCGAAAAAGGGATCACAACGATGAACGCATCAGCCTTGAACCTAACCAAAGGTATCTTCCGTCTTCTCGTCATCATTGCGGTGGTTTTCGCTGCCGTCAGCTTTTTTAGCACCCCATCGGCGCAGGCGAGCAACGAGAAGGTCGATGTCACCTACACCTACGTAACGGTCGCACCGGGTCAAACCCTCTGGGCTATCGCAGAGAAGTTTGCGCCTGAGCGTGACACTCGCGACACCATCGATGCAATCGTGAGCCTGAACAACCTCACCGAGGTGACCGTTCAGCCTGGCCAGCGCATCGCTCTGCCAAAGTTCTAGGCGGTAATCTGGAGGGGTGACGTCTCTCTCCGACCTACCCCTGCGTGAGTCCCTTCGCGGCCGCGAGCCCTACGGGGCGCCACAGCTAAGCGTTCCTGTGGCCCTGAACGTAAACGAAAACACTCACGAACTGCCAGAAGACGTAATCAAAGACATTGTCAAGCGCGTCGGCGCAGTAGCGCACGGAATCAACCGCTACCCAGACCGCGAATTCGAAGGACTGCGAAAAGCCCTAGCCAACTACCTTGGCCACAACCTAGACACTAACCAGATTTGGGCGGCTAACGGTTCGAACGAAGTCCTGCAACAAATTTTTCAGGCCTTCGGCGGCCCTGGCAGGCTAGCCCTTGGTTTCGGGCCAACCTATTCGATGTATTCATTGATTGCTCTCGGGGCCGACACGCAGTATGTTGACGCCGACCGTGACGAACGATACGAACTCACCCCAGATTTGATTCGCTCGGCCATCGCAGAACACAAGCCCAACATTGTCATGCTCTGTTCGCCGAATAACCCAACCGGCACCCCGCTGAGTCTCGAATGCATCGAGGCTGCCTACGACGCCACCGACGGCATTGTCGTTGTTGATGAGGCTTACGCAGAGTTTGCAAATGAATCTCAAACTGCGATTTCACTTCTGCCCGGTCGCCCACGCTTGCTGATCAGCCGCACCATGTCAAAGGCTTTTGCCTTTGCTGGAGCCCGCGTTGGTTACCTGGCCGCAGACCCAGCAGTGGTAGATGCAATGAGGCTTGTTCGCCTGCCATATCACTTGAGCGCATTCACCCAGGCGGCTGCCGAGGCAGCCCTCGACCACGCCGATGCTCTACTTGCAACTGTTGCCGACATTCGGGTTCAGCGCGACCGCATAGTCGATGA
This sequence comes from Microbacteriaceae bacterium, assembly GCA_947455435.1. GTDB lineage: Bacteria > Actinomycetota > Actinomycetes > Actinomycetales > Microbacteriaceae > Rhodoluna. The sequence continues at coordinate 4,137 of CANGNZ010000004.1, read as the reverse complement.
GCTGCGAACCATGGGATTCGACCCATATCGCAGCGATTCGAATTTCGTTTTGTTCGGGGGAGTCAGCGATCCCGCACGCACATTCACCGAGCTGCTTGCCCGCGGGGTCCTGGTTAGAAACGTCGGAATTCCTAACACTTTGCGCGTTACCGCTGGCACCGAAGCCGAGACGTCCGCTTTTCTCAAAGCCCTCGCCGAGCTTCAAGCCAACTAGACTTAGATCAATCCCAATGTCGCTTTTTGGCGAAAGGCATTTAATGAGCAGAACCGCGTCACTGTCACGAAAGACGAGCGAGTCGGCCATCGAGCTGACCCTCAACCTCGACGGCACCGGCAAGTCGAACATTAACACCACCGTGCCGTTCTTTGACCACCTGCTTACCGCCTTTTCGAAGCACTCACTCATTGACCTCGACGTCCAGGCAAGCGGCGACACCCACATCGACGTTCACCACACCGTAGAAGACGCCGCGATTGTTCTCGGTCAGGCCATCAAGCAGGCGCTCGGTGACAAAGCGGGCATAGGCCGCTACGGTGACGCAACCGTGCCGCTTGATGAAGCGCTCGTCCGCGCAGTCGTTGACGTCTCTGGCCGCCCTTATCTGGTTCACACCGGTGAGCCTGCTGGTTTCGAGTACCACCTGATCGGCGGGCACTTCACCGGTTCGCTGGTTCGTCACGTTTTCGAAGCGATCACTTTGAACGCCGGAATCACGGTGCACATCAACGTTCTCGATGGTCGCGACGCCCACCACATTGCCGAAACCGAGTTCAAGGCCTTCGCTCGCGCACTGCGAAAAGCGGTAGAGCCTGATTCGCGCGTTGTCGGTGTGCCTTCAACCAAGGGCGCTCTGTGACCAAAAACGTAGTCGTCTACGACTACGGAAGTGGCAATGTTCACTCGGCGGTTAAGGCGCTCGTAGCTGCTGGTGCAAACGTTGAGCTAACCGGAGATGTCAAGAAGGCGCTGAACGCCGACGGGCTGGTTGTGCCGGGGGTTGGGGCATTCACCTCTGTAATGGAACAACTGAACGCCCGCAAGGCATACGAAATTCTAGATAAGCGACTGGTGGCAGGTCGCCCGGTTCTCGGCATTTGCGTTGGCATGCAGGTTTTGTTTGAACTCGGCGTCGAGCACGGCCTTGAAACCGAGGGGCTTGGGCAGCTACCCGGCAAGGTTGAACTTCTCGATGCGCCAACCCTGCCGCACATTGGCTGGAACACGGTCACAGCCGCAAAGGGCAGCAAACTTTTTGCCGGTGTCGAACACGAGCGCTTCTATTTTGTGCACTCGTACGGCGTTAAGAACTGGGAGCTCGAGGCCATCGGTTCATTCATTCCGCCGAAGGTTACCTGGGCAGAATACGGCTCACCTTTTGTGGCCGCCTGCGAGGTTGGCCCACTTTCGGCAACGCAATTTCACCCCGAGAAATCTGGCGAGGCCGGCATTCAACTTTTGACCAACTGGGTCGCAACCCTCTAGGAGAGCCATGTACGAATACCTCGAACTTCTGCCAGCCGTCGACGTAGCCGATGGTAAGGCCGTGCGCCTCACCCAGGGCGAAGCTGGTAGCGAAACGGACTACGGCGACCCTGTCGATGCTGCGATGACCTGGATCCAAGCGGGTGCCGAGTGGATTCACCTCGTCGACCTAGATGCGGCGTTCGGTCGGGGCGACAACCGAGCACTCTTGCGCGAAGTCGTGTCTGCATCGAGTGCTGTGAAGATCGAACTTTCTGGCGGCATTCGCGATGATGCTTCGCTAGAGGCAGCTCTCGAGGCTGGCGCAACCCGTGTCAACCTCGGCACTGCTGCACTCGAAGACCCAGAGTGGACTTCACGTGTGATTGAGCGATTCGGTGATGCAATCGCCGTGGGACTTGACGTGCGTGGCACAACCCTTGCCGCCCGTGGCTGGACGAAGGAGGGCGGCGACCTCTGGGAGGTTCTCGCCCGACTCGAAGACGCTGGCTGCGCTCGCTACGTGGTAACCGACGTCACCAAAGACGGCACGCTCAAAGGCCCAAACATCGAACTTCTCAAAGAGGTTATGACCCGAACTTCGAAACCGATCGTGGCTTCTGGCGGTATCTCGAGCTTGCAAGACATCACCGACCTTCGCGCATTGGTTTCGCAGGGGCTCGAAGGCGCGATTCTGGGCAAATCGCTCTACGCCGGCAAGTTCACCCTTGAAGAAGCTTTAGCGATTGCATCTGCTCGATGAGTGAAAACATCTATGCCGACTCGGCCGGGGTTCCATGGGAGGGGCGCGAATTCGAGCCAAACGCATGGGCAGACGACGACGGCAAGGCGAATCCGCGACTACTCGAACTAATCAAAGCTCTACACGAAGGCCACGCCAGGTCTGATTCGGTTGTGGACGAACTTCGCAGCACGCGTGTGCTGATCCCGCTGCTCGCGAACCTGGGGGAGTCGGGTGTCGGCGCACACGGTCAAACCGTCGACAAGTCTGCCGAACTCTCGATCGTGACCTTAGAAACCCCAGACGGTTTCTCGGGCCTACCCGTGTTCTCTTCAGTTGAGGCGATGCAGCGCTGGAATCCACAAGCGCGACCGGTGCCGACATCAGCCGTAAAGGCTGCGCTCGCAGCGGCATCCGAAAATAACAAACGCATGATCCTCGACCCGATGGCCGAGAGTGAGTTTGTGCTTCGCGACCCCGCAATCGCAGCATTGGCTCAGGGCCACAAATGGATCTCGCCCGAGTCGGATGAACGAGTTATTACGGCTTTTGGGGTGGCTTTCGAAAACCTACCTAACCTCGCCGGCTGGGAGATTGCCGCCGGTGACCCGCTTTGCCTTCTCGACGGGCCAGAACTCCAGGTGACCCTCAAGTTGCCAGAGGGGCTGACTCGCGCGGAAATAGATGAACTACTTGAATTGATCAAGCTACGGTTTGAATCTAGCTACGAAATAGCCGAACTGGTTGACTCGCTACGACTAAAGCTGGTTGCTGCCTAGTTGACGGCGCCGGTGAATTTTTCGCCAGGTCCTTCGCCAGGTGCGTCCTTAATCGGCGACGCTTCGCGGAATGCCAACTGAACCTCGCGCAGTGCGTTGCGCAAGGGGCGAGCGTGCTGGTCACCCATGTATGCCGCAGCACCGGTGATCAATCCGGCAACCGCGTTGATTAGTTTGCGGGCTTCGTCAAGGTCTGCCTCGCGTCCGTTTTCGGCCAGGCCACAGTGCACGGCGGCCACGTTTAGCAGTTCAATCGAGTAGCGAGCGACGATCTCAACAGCGGGCACATCGGCTAGATCTGTGATTTGTTCATTTGTTTCTGACATGGGGCTACTCCTTTTGAACCTTTTCTGCTAGGCTAGCCCATGGCTCCGAGGGTTCGCTCTCGGTCAGAAGTGGATTAATTTCCCACCCGCGTTAACCGCCTCAAAAGGTTTCCGGGTAAAGCTTTAGGAACTTTTCGTTTCTGTACGCTCGCCGAGCAAATGCTCGGAGTGTGTGGCCATCCATGTCACCAAAGGAGCAACAGATCAGCGATCCCCGTATCAATGACCGCATCCGTGTGCCAGAGGTTCGCCTCGTAGGCCCGGCTGGCGAGCAAATTGGCGTAGTCAAAATTGAAGACGCACTGCGTATGGCGCAGGAGCAAGACCTAGACCTAGTCGAGGTGGCCCCAACGTCAAAGCCCCCTGTAGCAAAGCTCATGGACTTCGGAAAGTTCAAGTACGAGGCAGCTCAGAAGGTTCGCGAAGCTCGCAAGAACCAGGTCAACACGGTTCTCAAGACCGTGAGATTCGGGCTAAAGATCGACGATCACGACTACGGAACCAAGCGCGGCCAGATCGAGCGATTCTTGAAGGCTGGCGACAAGGTCAAGGTAATTGTTATGTTCCGCGGTCGCGAGCAGTCGCGTCCTGAGATGGGCATCAAGTTGCTTCACAAGTTGGCTGAAGAAGTGAACGAGCTCGGCACCGTCGAGTCGAACCCTTCAATCGACGGAAGAAACATGGTTATGGTCATTGGACCAACCAAGAACAAGGCAGACGCTAAGGCCGAAGCCAAAAAGAACGCCGAAAAGGCGAAGGAGTCGGCAGCACCAACTGCCGAGTAAGAAAAACAGGAGAAGAACATGCCAAAGCAGAAGACCCACTCTG
>CANGNZ010000003.1 GCA_947455435.1 Microbacteriaceae bacterium | reverse complement strand
TCGGTGATGATGCGTCCGTCCCAACCCATGATTGCGCGGTTCGGTAGGTCGAGTTCACGCCACCAGATGACGTCGGTTACGTCACCGAAGGTGCAAATCATTGCGATTCCGGAGCCCTTATCGATCTGAGCAAGCCGATGTGCAACCACTGGCACCTCAACACCGAAGATTGGAGTCTTAACGGTTTTGCCAAACAAACTCTGGTAGCGCTCGTCATCTGGGTGAGCAACCAAGGCTACACAGGCTGGCAGAAGCTCCGGGCGAGTCGTCTCGATGAAAACTTTGCCATCTGGCCCGTCGAAGCCTACGCGGTGATACGCGCCCGGCTGGTCACGGTCTTCGAGTTCTGCCTGGGCAACAGCCGTCCTAAAAGTGACATCCCAAAGGGTAGGCGCCATCGATTGGTAGGCCTCGCCGCGCGAAAGGTTGTTCAAAAAGGCCTTCTGCGAAACCGCCTGAGCGTCTTTAGAGATGGTTTGGTAGGTCTGGTCCCAGTCAACCGAGACACCGAGCCTGCGCCAAAGGTTCTCGAACTGCTTTTCGTCTTCGGTGGTCAGCTTGTCGCAAAGCTCGATGAAGTTGCGGCGCGAAATTGCGATCTGGTCGGCAGCCTTCGAGGACTTGTTGTCGCCACCCTCGAACGGAGGCACGAAGTTAGCGTCGTAAGGCAGGCTCGGGTCGCAGCGAACACCGTAGTAGTTCTGCACGCGACGCTCTGTCGGTAGGCCGTTGTCGTCCCAGCCCATCGGGTAGTAAACCTCGAGCCCGGTCATGCGCTTGTAGCGTGCGACGACGTCTGTGTGAGTGTAAGAGAAGACGTGACCGACGTGTAGCGAACCAGATGCGGTTGGCGGTGGAGTGTCGATCGAGTAGATCTGCTCGCGAGTTTTTGAGCGGTCAAACTTATAGACTCCGGCCACGTCCCACGCGAGAGACCACTTTTCTTCGAGGCCCTCGACGCTCACCTTTTCTGGGGCAACGGCAGGGTTCATGTAAGGCTGGTGTTCAGTCACAGGGAAAGTCTCCAAAATCGGCGTTTGTATAAGGTTAACATTGACTGCAGAACCATTTGCGTAAGCCAGAAAGCCATTGAATGTACCCGAAGAGAAACACGGGCGCGGGAGTCAACCCGTCACCGAGCTTCCCAGCCGTTGAAGAGAGCATCCTCGACTTTTGGGCGAAGGATGAAACCTTTCAGGCAAGCCTTGCGCAACGCGCCGGCGCCGAGGAGTTCGTCTTCTACGACGGCCCTCCGTTCGCCAATGGCTTGCCGCACTACGGGCATCTGCTCACCGGTTACGCAAAAGACATGGTTCCGCGTTTTAAGACCATGCAGGGCTACCGCGTCGAGCGCCGTTTCGGCTGGGACACCCACGGTCTACCGGCCGAGGTTGAGGCTGAACGTCAACTCGGAATCTCTGGCCGCCTCGAAATCGAGAAGTATGGCATCGACAAGTTCAACGCGACCTGCCGATCTTCGGTTCTAAAGTTCACCGACCAGTGGCGCACCTACGTAACCCGCCAGGCTCGTTGGGTGGACTTTGACAACGACTACAAAACGCTCGACACGCCATATACCGAAAGCGTTCTTTGGGCATTCAAGGAGCTTCACAAGAAGGGTCTGATCTACGAGGGGTTCAAGGTCCTCGCCTACTGCTGGCGCTGTGAAACCCCGCTATCGAACCACGAACTGCGCATGGACGACGAGGTTTACCGCAATCGCCAAGACCAGACAGTTACGGTTACCTTCCCTGTTCTTGAGGGTCACCGTTTCGCGGGTGTCAAACTCCTTGCTTGGACGACCACTCCGTGGACGCTGCCTACAAACTTTGCTCTCGCGGTTGGCCCAGAAATCGAATACGCGGTTGTCAACGGCTACCTGCTCGCTAAGGCGCTGGTTCCTACCCACGCTAAAGAGCTCGGCTTCGAAAAAGGCGAGGACGCCACCGCGGCGATCAGCGAAACGGTGCTCGGTAAAGAGCTTGCCGGCATTCGCTACCAGAGCCTTTTCGACTACTACAAAGACGAAACCAAGTTCGAGACCGCCAACGCTTGGCAGGTTTTGGTTGACGACTACGTGGGAGCCGAGGACGGCACCGGCATCGTTCATCAGGCCCCCGCATACGGTGAAGACGACCAGCGAGTCTGTTTAGCTGCGGGTATACCTACCTACATCTCTATTGACGATCAGGGCAAGTTCAACAACCTGATCACGGACTTCTCTGGCGAGCACATTTTTGACGCCAACAAAGAGATCATCCAGCACCTAAAAACGCACGGCCGCCTTTTCAAGCAAGCGTCATACGATCACCCGTACCCGCACTGCTACCGCTGCAAGAACCCGCTGATCTACAAGGCAGTTTCTTCGTGGTTCGTTGAAACAACAAAGCTAAAAGACCGCATGCTCGAGTTGAACCAGGACATCGACTGGACTCCCGAGCACACCAAAGACGGTTCGTTTGGCAAGTGGCTTGAGAATGTTCGCGACTGGGCGATTAGTCGAAACCGTTTCTGGGGCGCCCCGATTCCGGTTTGGAAGTCAGATGACCCTGCCTACCCACGAATTGACGTCTACGGTTCTCTCGACGAACTTGAGGCCGATTTTGGCGTGCGGATCGACGACTTCCACCGCCCAACCATCGACCACCTGACTCGACCAAACCCAGACGACCCGACTGGCAAGTCGATGATGGTTCGTGTTCCTGAGGTTCTCGACTGCTGGTTTGAATCTGGCTCGATGCCTTTCGCGCAGGTTCATTACCCGTTCGAAAATCGCGACTGGTTTGAAACGCACAACCCCGGCGACTACATCGTCGAATACGTTGGTCAAACTCGTGGTTGGTTCTACACGCTGCACGTTCTTTCGACGGCTCTGTTCGATCGTCCAGCTTTCAAGGCTGCCGTGTCACACGGAATCATCCTCGGCGACGACGGCCAAAAGATGTCTAAGTCGCTTCGCAACTACCCAGACGTGAACGAGGTCTTCGACCGTGATGGCGCAGACGCCATGCGCTGGTTCTTGCTTTCGAGCCCGATTCTTCGCGGCGGCAACCTGAGCGTTACCGAGCAGGGCATCCGCGAAGGAGTTCGCCAGGTTCTGCTGCCACTATGGAACACCTGGTACTTCTTCTCGCTGTATGCAAATGCTGCTGGTTACGACGCCAAGTTGTCGCACGATTCAACCGACGTTCTCGACCGTTACCTGCTCGCCAAGACGCGAGACTTGATTGTTTCGGTCGAAGAGAACATGAATCGCTTCGATTCTTACTCGGCGGCATCGAATCTACGTGACTTTGCCGACGTGCTTACCAATTGGTACGTTCGCCGTTCGCGTGACCGCTTCTGGGTTGGCTCTGAAGAAGCCTTCGACACCCTTTACACGGTGCTCGAGGCCGTTTGTCGCGTAGCCGCACCACTGCTACCGATGGTCACCGAAGAAATCTGGAAGGGCCTGACCGACGGCCGTTCGGTTCACCTTGAATCTTGGCCTGACGCCAACCTGTTCCCGATGGACGATGTGCTCGTTCGTGCCATGGACAAGGTGCGTTCGGCAGCTTCTGTCTCGAACAGCCTGCGCAAGGCCTCTGGCCTGCGCGTGCGACTCCCGCTCAACAAGTTGACCGTTGTTCTTGAGGGCTCTCACGAACTCGACGATTTTGCGGCAATTATCGCCGATGAACTAAACGTGAAGAACGTTGCGCTAGTCGAACTTTCGCTCGAGTCATCCAAGGACTTTGGTGTAGTCAAGCAGCTCACCGTGAACAGCCGCGTAGCTGGCCCACGTCTGGGCAAGGAGGTGCAGCAGGTAATCCAGGCTGCCAAGGCGGGCAACTGGTCTGAGGTAAACGGTGTCGTAACCGTTGGCGGCTTCGAGTTGATCGAAGGCGAATTCGAACTCGCACTGGTCGCCGACGTCACAGACACAGAAGACCAGATCGGCATTTTGCCAGGCGGCGGCTTCGTCATTCTTGACGGTCACGTGACTCCCGAACTAGAGGCCGAAGGTGTTGCTCGTGACCTGATTCGCTCAGTGCAGCAGGCTCGTAAAGACGCCGGACTGGACGTAAGCGACCGCATCAAACTCACGGTGACCGGCGATGAATCACTTATCGCCGCCGCTCAAACACACCAAGAACTTGTGAAGTCAGAAACCCTAGCCCTCGAACTAGAGCTAGTAGTTGGCGAAACCAATATTTCGGTGGTTCGATTATGAGTTGGGCCGCCAAGGCTAGGCAGGTTGAAGCCGAGCTCCTGACTCGTATTCCGGAGCACAAGCTTCGCCCTCGACTCGAACCAACTAGGCGCGCTGTAGAGCTAATGGGCGACCCGCAACGTTCATATCGAATCGTTCACGTCACGGGCACCAATGGCAAAACGTCGACCACCCGCATGATCGAGCGCCTCCTGCGCGAGATGGGACTGCGAACCGGTCGCTTCACAAGCCCGCATCTTGTCCGACTCAACGAGCGCATGGCCCTCGATGGCGAACCAGTCTCAGATGAGCGCCTTTTTGAGGTTTGGGCAGACATTGCTCCTGTGCTCGAAATAGTTGACTCTGAGCTGGAGGCGGCTGGCGACACCAAACTAACTTTTTTTGAGGCACTCGCTGTTTTGGGTTTTGCGGTTTTTGCCGATGCCCCGGTTGACGTTCTCGTTCTCGAAGTTGGCATGGGTGGCGAGTGGGATTCAACCAACGTTGCCGACGGCGATGTCGCGGTATTCACCCCAATCTCCATAGACCACGCTGAGCGCCTCGGAGGCACCGTCGCCGAGATCGCTAAGACCAAATCTGGCATCATCAAACCGAACGCTTACGTGATTAGTTCACCGCAGGACGCCGAAGCCCTTGGCGTGTTGAAGGCGAAGGCAAGTGACACAGCCGATCACTTCGGACTCTTTGGTGAGGATTTCGAGGCAACCGATATTCGAGTCGAAGCTGGCGGCCAGCGCTTCAACGTCCGTGGTCTTGCTCGCAACTACGAAGACCTTTTCATTCCACTACATGGCGCGCACCAGGTACAGAATGCAGCGGTTGCTGTTGCCGCTGTTGAGGCCTTCATAGGCGGAGGCACCAACCCAATTGCTGATGACGTGATTCGTGCAGCGCTTGCCGATGTTTCTTCGCCGGGCCGGCTTCAGGTAATCGACCGAGAGCCACTCACCATTCTCGACGCAGCTCACAACCCTGGGGGAGCGGTGACGCTAGCTCAGGCTCTCAAAGAGAACTTCGGTTCGCCAAAGGCAGTTGGGGTGCTTTCGATGCTTGGCGATAAAGACGCAGAACACTTCTTCGAAACCCTTCAGGGCAGTTTTGACCGAGTGGTGATCACCCAGTCATCATCGCCTCGGGCGGTTTTGGTTGATGACCTAGCGGCGATCGCTGGCAAGTATTTCAAGCATTTGGAAACTGCTCCAAATGCCAAGGCGGCACTTCAACTGGCCAGGAGTTACGAACCAGAAGCAATCGTTGTTGCTGGTTCGATCAGCCTCGCCGGCGATGTTCTGAAAGACATACAGCTGGACGATGACTACGAAGACGAAAACGAAGCCCACGAAACGGAGTCACAAGATGGCGAATAAATCGCTACAGCGCGCACTTGGAGCAATAGTCCTAGCTTTTGAGTCTTTCATCGTGTTTTTCGGCACGCTTGTCAGTTTCGGCTTGAAGGTCGCGCAAGCAGAAATTGTTTGGGCGGTTGGGCTCTCGCTAGCGATTTTAATGATCATTACCCCGGCAATTCTTGGCCGCAAAGGCGGTTACTTTTTCGGCTCTGCACTCCAAGTCATTGTTCTGTTTCTTTCTATCTGGACAATCTTCAAGGATCCAGCCGGCTATGTATTTCTGATCATCTCGATCATCTTTATTGGCCTCTGGGCCTGGGCAATGATTGCCGGTTCAACCATCGACGCAGCGAAACGTGCACTAGCACGCAAAAACGAACAACAAGGAGAAATCAATGACTGAATCGACTCTCGTACTGATCAAGCCAGACGGCGTTGCCCGCAACCTAATCGGCGAGATCGTTTCACGCATCGAAGCCAAGGGTTACGTTGTTGCCGACATAAAGGCGCTAACTCCTAGTCGCGAACTACTTGTCGAGCACTACGCCGAACACGAAGGCAAGCCTTTTTTCGAGCCTTTAGTTGAGTTCATGGGTTCTGGCCGCGTAGTGGCTATGCGTGTCGAGGGCAATCGGGTAATTGAGGGCTTCCGCTCTCTGGCAGGTGCAACCGACCCTACCGTCGCCGCGCCTGGCACAATCCGCGGCGACCTAGGTCGTGACTGGGGTTTGAAGGTTCAGCAGAACTTGGTGCACGGCTCAGACTCAGCAGAGTCGGCCGCGCGTGAGCTTGCGCTCTGGTTCTAGAAGCTACTTGAAGGTCGCAACGATTAGCGGCCAAAACTGAATCGTGATCAAAACAAGGGCGACGATTTCAGTCATTGCGGCGTAGAACCAAGACGATTCCGCTGCGTTTACAAACCATTTGATTGAACGCACTGGCATGTCGAAAACGCCTTCTGCGCCAGCCCAAGTAATAACTCTCCAAAAAAGCGGAATCATGGCGGCCCAGGCAACCATGCAATAAGGGCAAAGCGCGTGAATCGCGTAGTTGGTTTGGGTGAACAACCAAATGATGAACACGAAGCCCATCGAAATCCCGATTGTGAAGCATCGCCAGAACCAGAGCTTGAATTGCGCTCCGGCCAATATCGCAAAGCCAACGGCGATTGGAAACACAAACGCGCCAAGGCCAATGATCGGGTTAGGGAAGCCGAGAAGTTTGGCTTGGGGAGTGAGCATTACCTTGGCGCAAGAAATCCAAAGGTTGACATCGCACGAAAGTGCGTCGTGTGGGTGTTCAGCCAGATGGATGCGTTCCAACACCAGCGCAAAGGCGGCAAGCCAACCGACGATTCCGGTCCAGATCAAAGTTATGGCGAAGCGTTTATTGGGGCTTGGTACGAGATCATCTGCGTTCACAAAATAAGTATCGCATGCGCCCTAAGTGACTTTTCGGTGTTCAAGTGCCATACTTAAAGGAGCGAACGGCTCCACACGCCGCAAGCGAAAGATTTATCGAGCATCAGGCGAATGCGTAAGACCTCTCACGGCAGCTCGGGCCCGCAAAGATGACTCGAACTACGGTTTTGTTCTCACGACGAGAACAGTGAATGTAAGCCTTCGGGCTAGAGTGTGTGGCCTAGCCTAAAGGCGGCTTGGAGTACACCAAAAATGGTGAAAAAGAACGAAGCAGAGCAAACGCCTGCACCAAAAACCCGCAAGACAACCAAAAAGGCTTCTGCTGACGTGGTAGTCGAAGAGGTTGTCGAGGTCCCTGTAGAGGCTAAGAAGCCGACTCGCAGCCGCAAGCCAAAGGTTGAGGCTGCTCAGGTTGAAGAAGTGGCAGCCCCGATAGCAGTTTCGGCAACGTCGCTCCTGTTTCAGGCGCCAGATCTACCGACCCCGACCGTTGACCCGAAGCGCGGACGTATTGTCGAAGCACCTGGCCAGGATGGCGAAAGCCACCTCCGCAAGCGCACCCGTCGCCGCGAGGGTGAAGACGCTCCCGGCGATTTGCCGCCAAACGCAGTTGTAAAGGTGCGCACCCCGCGCGAGCCTAAAGAGCCGAGCAACGAGCCGCAAAAGGTTCGTGGTTCAACTCGCCTAGAGGCAAAGCGCCAGCGCCGCCGAGATGGCCGCGACGCTGGCCGCCGCCGCAGCGTGATTACCGAATCAGAGTTCTTGGCTCGCCGCGAAGCGGTAGATCGCACCATGGTTGTGCGTTCCAAAGACGGCAAGATCCAGATTGGTGTACTCGAAGACAAGATCCTCGTTGAGCACTACGTTGCCAAGGCCGCCGAAGCTTCGCTAATCGGCAATGTTTACCTCGGTAAAGTGCAGAACGTGCTTCCGAGCATGGAGGCGGCATTCGTCGACATCGGTCGCGGCCGCAACGCAGTGCTTTACTCTGGCGAAGTTGACTGGGAACTTGCCGAAACCGGCAACCAGCCTCGACGTATTGAGTTGGCGCTGAAGTCTGGCGACACCGTATTGGTTCAGGTCACCAAAGACCCTGTGGGTCAAAAGGGTGCCCGACTTACCTCGCAGGTTTCGCTACCCGGACGCTACCTCGTTTATGTGCCAAACGGCAGCATGAACGGAATCTCACGCAAGCTTCCAGACAGCGAACGCGCTCGTCTAAAAAAGATTCTGAAAGAGATCCTGCCAGAGGACGCCGGCGTGATTGTTCGCACGGCGGCCGAGGGAGCCTCTGAAGAGCAGTTGACGCTAGACGTCCAGCGTTTGCAGATGCAGTGGGAAGAAATCTCACGCCGCGTAGAAACTCAGCAGGCCCCGGTGCTGTTGCACAGTGAACCAGACCTTCTAATCAAGATTGTTCGTGACGTATTCAACGAAGACTTCCAGAAGATGGTCATCGCCGGTGAAGACGCCAAAGAAGCGATCACCTCTTATCTTCAGAGCGTTGCCCCAGATCTTTTGGAGCGCGTAGAGGTTTACGAAGGTTCGAAAGATATCTTTGACGAATATCGTGTTGGCGAGCAGATTGCCAAGGCGCTTGACCGCAAGGTCTACCTACCTTCGGGTGGTTCGCTTGTAATCGACCGCACCGAGGCAATGACTGTCGTCGACGTCAACACAGGCAAGTTTGTCGGTAGCGGCGGAAACCTCGAAGAGACCGTAACCAAGAACAACCTCGAAGCCGCCGAAGAGGTAGTGCGCCAGCTTCGCCTGCGTGACATCGGTGGAATCATCGTCGTTGACTTCATTGATATGGTCCTCGAATCTAACCGTGACCTTGTTCTTCGGCGCTTGGTCGAGTGCCTAAGCCGTGACCGAACCAAGCACCAGGTCGCCGAGGTAACCTCGCTCGGTCTAGTCCAGATGACCCGCAAAAAGCTGGGCATGGGTTTACTTGAGACCTTCAGCGAAGCCTGTGAAGCCTGTGCCGGTCGTGGTGTCGTGGTTCACCACGAACCTCACATGAAGGCTCGCTTGGGCGGGGGAGACCAGCAGCAGCCGAAGGGCGAGAAGTCCGGCAAGCAACGCCACAAAAACCAAAACCAAAATCAGCAGCAGCCACCGAAGCAAGAAGTTGCCAAGGTTGTCACCGCTGAGAGTGCTGTTCAGATTAACAGCCTTGTTGCTCAGATCGCAGCAGCTAGCACTCCAACTCTCGAAACTTTGACCGAATCGCTTCCGGAACCGACAGCGCCAGGTCAGGGTCGTCGCAAGTCACGAAGAGTGACTAGCGAGGTTCCAGTAACACCATCAGAAAACGAATAGCGATTCGTTTGACCAACTGGCAGGAACAGGGTAGAGTTGAGCCTTGTTGCCCGCCATCTTGTGGGCCAAACAAATCCATGAACAAAGGGTAAAACCGTGGTTTACGCAGTAGTTAAGGCCGGCGGCCGTCAAGAAAAGGTGTCAGTAGGCACCATCGTGACGCTTGACCGCATCAAGGCCGATGCCAACGGCAACATCGAGCTTCCGGCTCTGTTGCTAGTTGATGGCGACAAAGTGACCACCGACGCCAAGGCTCTTGCCAAGGTGAAGGTGACCGCTCAGGTACTAGGCGACCTTCGTGGTCCTAAGATTCTGATCCAGCACTACAAGAACAAGACTGGCTACAAGCGTCGTCTGGGCTTCCGCGCAGAACTGACCCGTGTTCAGGTCACCGAGATCAAGTAAAGGACTGACCAAAAATGGCATCCAAAAAAGGTGTTAGCTCCACCCGTAACGGTCGCGACTCGAACGCACAGCGCCTAGGCGTAAAGCGTTACGGCGGCCAGGTCGTCAACGCAGGCGAGATCATCGTCCGTCAGCGCGGCACTCACTTTCACCCCGGCGTAAACGTCGGCCGTGGAAAGGACGACACTCTGTTCGCTCTTGCAGCGGGCGCAGTCGAGTTCGGAACCAAGGGTGGCCGCCGCGTTGTAAACGTGGTCGCTGCTTAAGTTCATAAACTTTCCGTGGGAGGCGAGCCTGAGGGCTCGCCTTTCACTGTTTTCAAAGGTAGGAGGAGATTTCGATGATTACATTCGTTGATCAAGTGACTCTTCACCTGCGCGCTGGTAATGGCGGTGACGGTTGCGCTTCGGTGAAGCGTGAAAAGTTCAAGCCACTCGCCGGCCCAGATGGCGCAGACGGTGGTAAGGGTGGTTCGATCACCTTGCTCGCCGACCCAAGCGTGACAACCCTCCTCGACTACCACTACCGGCCTTTTCGCGCCGGTGGCGACGGCGCCGACGGAGCTGGAGACTTTAGAAACGGCGCCCACGGTGCCGACCTTGTGCTCAACGTTCCAGTTGGTACGGTCGTAAAGACCCCAACTGGCAAACTGATTGCCGACCTCGACGAAGCTGGCATGGAGCTCGTTGTCGCGGAAGGCGGAATGGGTGGCCTAGGCAACGCTGCCTTGGCGAGCTCAAAGCGAAAGGCGCCTGGTTTTGCACTGCTAGGTGTTCCAGGCTGGTCTGGTGAGGTAGTTCTTGAACTCAAGACCGTGGCCGATGTCGCACTGGTTGGCTACCCGAGCGCTGGCAAGTCGAGCCTGATTGCCGCTCTTTCGGCAGCCCGCCCAAAGATCGCCGATTACCCGTTCACCACGCTTCACCCAAACCTAGGTGTGGTTGAGGCTGGTGACACTCGCTTCACCATCGCCGATGTACCTGGGCTTATTGAAGGTGCCAGCAAGGGTAAAGGTCTCGGCCTAGAGTTCCTTCGCCACGTCGAGCGCTGTGCAGCCTTGCTTCACGTAATCGACTGCGCGACGCTTGAGCCAAACCGTGACCCAATAAGCGACCTAGACAAGATTCTTCACGAACTGAATGAATACCAAGTGCCAGAGGGTCAGTTGCCGCTCACCCAGCGCCCTCAACTCATCGCTCTAAACAAAATCGATGTACCTGACGGTAAAGAGTTGGCCGAATTTGTTCGAGCCGATTTCGAGGCGCGTGGTTACCGTGTCTTTGAAATTTCGGCGCTTAGTCACGCAGGCCTTCGCGAACTAAATTTTGCTCTCGCTCAGCTTGTTTCTGAACACCGTAAGTCATTAGCCGAAGTTCCAGCTCGCCCGAAGATCCAGCTCATGCAAAAGAAGCGCGAAGAAAACACCTTCGAGATTCGCTCCGAGATGTGGGGCGAGCAGCGCATCTTCCGTGTGATTGGTGTTAAGCCTGAGCGCTGGGTGGCTCAAACCATGTTCGGCAACGAGGAGGCTGTTGGCTACCTTGCCGACCGTCTAGCCAAGATTGGTATCGAAGACGAGCTTTTCAAGGCAGGGGCTATTGCCGGTTCAACGGTTGTTATCGGTGCCAGCGACAACGCCGTGGTTTTCGACTGGGAGCCAACCATCGCATCTGCCGGAGAACTCATTGCTGGCCCGCGCGGTTACGACGCTCGACTAGACACGAATGATCGCCGAACCACTAGCGATCGTCGAGCAAGCTACAAAGAACGTATGGACGCCAAAGCGGCGGCGCGCGCGGCTGATGAAGCCGACCGCAAAGCCGGTGTTTGGTCGGTGGACGCCGAAATCGAGGACGCTGAGTAGATGATCAGGAATCGCAACGAACTGCCCACCGCAAAGCGCGTGGTCGTAAAAGTTGGTTCTTCCTCGATCAGCGGTGCCAGCTCAAAGCTTGGACCGCTTGTGGCAGCGATTGCCAAGGCTCACGGTTCAGGCATACAAATCATCTTGGTCACCTCGGGAGCCATAGCGACCGGTATGCCGTTACTAAATATCGAGACAAAGCCAGAAGACTTAGCCACCTCGCAGGCGCTTGCTTCGGTTGGGCAGAGCCGTTTGATCGCGCGTTACCAAGCCAGCCTCGACGGCTTTGGCATCGTTGCAGGGCAGGTACTCCTTACCGCCGATGACCTCGAAGGTGATGAGACTCGTGCAAACGCCAAGCGTGCCATGGAGCGACTTCTCGAACTGCGTGTTCTGCCTATCGTGAACGAAAATGACACCGTTGCTACAGCCGAAATTCGTTTTGGCGACAACGACCGACTAGCCGCTCTAGTCGCCGTCCTAGTTGATGCTGACGCACTTATTCTTCTGAGTGACGTTGATGCGCTTTACACCGCCCCGCCGAGCGAGCCAGGTGCGGTTTTGATCGATTCGGTTGACTTTGACGATGATCTTTCTGAAGTCAACGTCGGTGGCTCCGGCTCAAATGTTGGCACCGGGGGAGCGGTCACCAAGGTTTCAGCCGCAAAGCTGGCCAACGCCAATGGAATTCCGGTGCTACTCACCAGCGCCGACCTAGTGGCCGATGCCCTTGCAGGTGCCGATATTGGAACCTGGTTTGAAAGTAAGGTTGGCTCATGAGCACCGCAACCGACAAGATCCGTTTAGCGAAGGCGGCATCGCTCGCGCTCGGTCAAGCGAACACTCTTCGCAAGAACGAAGCGCTTCACGCGATTTCGCGCCTACTGCCGATTCGTGCAGACGAAATCATATTGGCGAACCAGAAGGATATCGAACGCGGCCATGCCGAAGGTTTGAGTGCCGGGCTTCAAGATCGGCTTCGTCTCGACGAAACGCGCATCGCGGCTCTCGCTGCCGCCGTTAATCAAATCGCTACGCTTCCGGACCCGGTTGGTCAGGTTGTGCGTGGCTCCACTCTCCCCAACGGGCTCGTGATTTCGCAGACAAGAGTGCCATTTGGTGTTGTTGGAGCTATTTACGAGGCAAGGCCAAACGTGACGATTGACATCGCGGCTTTGGCAATCAAGTCAGGAAACGGTGTCGTTCTGCGCGGTGGCACTGCCGCCGAAAACACCAATTTAGTTTTGGTCAAGGTTTTACAGGAGGCGCTCGCCTCGGTGGGCTTACCGGCTGACGCTGTTCAGACCGTCGATGACTTCGGGCGCCAGGGTGCCGTTGAGATGATGCAGGCCCGAGGCCTCGTCGATGTCTTGATTCCCCGCGGAAGCGCCTCGTTGATCAAAGCGGTGGTCAGTGAGTCCAAGGTTCCGGTAATTGAGACCGGTGATGGCGTCGTCCATGTTTACTTGGATGCAACGGCTCGCGAGGATTGGGCAATTGACATCGTGCACAATTCGAAAACCCAAAGACCAGCAGTTTGCAACGCCCTCGAAACTCTTCTGGTTCACGAATCAATCGCTTCAACGCTGTTGCCACGGGTTTTGCAGCGCCTAGTTGACTCTGGTGTCACGATTCACGGTTGCGAAGCAACGAGAGAGGTGTTTGCCGCGGCAATACCTGCCAACGAGGACGACTGGTCGGCTGAGTACTACTCGCTTGACCTTGCGGTAAAGGTCGTTGCAGATATTGACGACGCGCTTGCGCATATCGCCAAGTATTCGACCCGCCACACCGAGTCGATCATCACCGAAGACGTTGCCAATGCCGAGCGTTTCTTAGCTGAAGTCGATTCAGCAGTGGTAATGGTCAATTCGGCTACCAGGTTCACCGATGGCAGCGAGTTTGGTTTTGGTGCCGAGGTTGGGATCTCGACCCAGAAGCTTCACGCTCGCGGGCCAATGGGACTTCAAGAGCTCACCAGCACAAAATGGATCGTCAGAGGAGCGGGTCAAACCCGCGCCTAGGCTATTCTTGAACCAATAAGGAGAAACATGTCACGAATTCTTGCCGAAGGCGCAGCAGTCACATACCCGTTCCCGACCTTCGTGTTCGGTCTTATCGCTTTCAGCGTTTTCATTCTTTTGGGTCTCGTCACCTGGTCGTTCCGCGATGTCGCAAACCGCCACGACCACAGGGTAACCAAAGACAACAAGGGCCACCACTAAGCCGCTTTCGCGGTAACTCTCGATGCCAAAGTATCGCCTAGGGGTAATGGGTGGCACCTTCGACCCAATTCACCACGGCCACTTAGTAGCTGCGAGCGAAGTTGCATCCGTCTTTAAGCTCGACGAGGTTATCTTCGTACCAACCGGCCAACCTTGGCAAAAAGGTGCAGTTACCGAAGGTGAACACCGCTACCTAATGTCGGTGATTGCAACCGCGTCAAACCCGAGATTCAAAGTTAGCCGCGTAGACATCGATCGCGAAGGGCCAACATATACCGTTGACACACTTCGAGACATCAAACGCGCCTACCCAGACGCAGAGCTGTTCTTCATCACCGGCGCAGACGCCGTTGCACAAATTTTGGCGTGGAAAGACGTCGACAAGATCTGGGAACTAGCTCATTTCATTGCGGTTAGTCGCCCCGGTCACAAGTTGGTTATCCCTGACGTCCCCACCGGTGCCATCGAAAAATTAGAAATTCCGGCCCTTTCGATTAGTAGTACTGACATTCGCCGAAGAGTCGGCACGTCGAAGCCGGTTTGGTATTTGGTTCCAGACGGCGTTGTTCAGTACATTGCCAAACACGATTTGTATTCTGGGGTGACCGAATGAGTAGAGACGAAGATTACGAACTTTGGCTAGCAATGAACGAGGACTTCGCTGAGTCACTGCAGCCTGAGGTAGTCGCCGATGTACCTGCCGCCTTTGCCCCAATCATTGAGCAAGCCGTTGACCAAGAAGTCGAAGAACTCGGGGATTCAACAAATTCGACACTCGAATTCGAGTTGTCTCCGAGCCTGATTCGTGAACCGCAAACCAACACCATCGTCATTCAGCCAATTGACCCTCTGGCATCCGGTTCGATCATCACCGACGCAGGAGAGATTGTCCTGACCGGTTCGATCGAACTCCCCACCCTGCCCACAACCGGCGGCATACAAATAGTCGGTATGCCAGAGGTGGACGCCGCCGATGAGTCGATAGCCGAAGACTTTTCCGAAAATTACGTTTCGTCGATTGCGCCAATTCGCGCAAGCGGCGTTATGAACTCACGCGCTCGTGAAAGCGTGTTGCCGATCAAAAACCGTAGGGGAGAGTCTCAGGCAGTTCTGCTCGGTTTGACTTCGATTCTTATGGTCACCGTCGGTGCTCTACTCATCGCAGCCTTCTGGCTCGGTGTTCTCAAATTCTAAAGAGGAAATTAATGACCGCATCAGCCCAGGCAATTCAGCTCGCAAACATTGCTGCAGCTGCCGCATCAGACAAGATTGCAGAAAACATCGTCGGTTTCGATGTCACAAGCATCACTCCGTTGAACGACGTATGCGTTTTGGTCTCGGCACGAAATGAACGCCAGGTGTCGGGTATCGCCGACGGCGTCGAAGAGAAAATGCTAGAGCTTGGCGTCAAAGCACTGCGACGTGAAGGTAAGTCACTCTCGCGTTGGATTCTGCTGGATTTCGGTGACATCGTGGTTCATGTAATGCACGAGGAAGAGCGTGTTTACTACTCACTCGAACGCCTCTACAGCGACTGCCCAGTTGTCGCTCTCGATGCGGCAACCGCCTAGAGTTTGTAGTAATCTAGACAAGTTGCTTCGGCAATGAACGGGCCTGTGGCGCAGCTGGTAGCGCACCTGCATGGCATGCAGGGGGTCAGGGGTTCAAATCCCCTCAGGTCCACCAAAAAGAAAAGCCTCCCTAATTGGGAGGCTTTTTGCTTTAACCGATTCGCACACGCTTGTGTCTGCTGGTGTGTCCGCTTTCGATCTCAACCGAGTTTTTCGCGACTCCAAAATGCTTGGCCAGCAGTTCGATTACGGTCTTGTTTGCGGCGCCATCGACTGGACGTTCTCGAACGTACACCGTAATTTCGCCATTCTCAGATAACTCAACGAGTGGGCCTTTCTTTGACCCAGGTTTCACGAATAGTGTGTAGCGCATAAATCAAACTTAGACTTCAAGCATGAACCTCGCATCGCTAATCGACCACTCAGTGCTCAAACCAACCTCTACAGTTCAGGATGTTAGAGACGGTGCCGCAATAGCCTTGAATTATCAGACGGCTGCTTACTGTATTCGCCCTAGCGATGTGCCGCTGGCGGCAAAGCTTCTTGCAGGGTCAGATGTGAAGGTTTGCACGGTTGTCGGATTCCCGCACGGAACAACTGACACAACGTCTAAAGCCTTCGAGGCCTCTGAGGCAGTGCGAAACGGCGCCCACGAGGTTGACATGGTGATCAATATCGGCTGGATGCTCTCTGGTGACCTCGTTGCTGTTGAAGATGACATTCGTCAGGTCGTGAACGCGGCTCGTGCGGTGAACGACACCACATGCATCAAGGTGATTCTTGAGACAGCGTTTCTTTCGAAAGAGCAGATTGTGAAGGCCTGCGAACTCAGCGAGTCAGCTGGCGCTGACTTCGTGAAAACCTCTACCGGTTTTGCACCTGAGGGTGCCACCGTTGAGAACATTGCGCTAATGCGCGCTACGGTGGGGGATCGCCTGGGAGTTAAGGCTTCTGGCGGAATCCGAACGTTAGAGCAGGTTGAGGCGTTGGTTGCTGCTGGGGCTAGCCGTGTTGGCCTTTCGGGAACTGCTGAGATCCTTAACTAGGTATTTTTAGTAAAGGGTGCTTTACTTAAGTCGTGAGTAACTCTAAGCAACCTGTTCTTTACCTTTCGCACGGCGCACCTCCGCTACTGGATGATGAGCTTTGGATGTCTCAGCTGGCA
The DNA here is from genome assembly GCA_947455435.1 of Microbacteriaceae bacterium. Lineage (GTDB taxonomy): Bacteria > Actinomycetota > Actinomycetes > Actinomycetales > Microbacteriaceae > Rhodoluna. Next base: position 35,334 of record CANGNZ010000003.1, on the reverse strand, counting down.
AAGTGGTCTGCCGACATAGGTAAACCAAAGGGAATCGTAATTGTCTCGGCTCACTGGGAGTCTGCCCCTATTTCGATTAGTGCGACGACCGCGGCAACGCCTTTGATTTATGACTTCGGTGGGTTTAGTCCGCGTTTCTACAACATGAAATATGAAACCCCTGATTCAACATGGCTGGGCGACTTAGTTGCCAGTTTGATGCCGTCAAGTGAACCTTTGCATCGCCACCAAACTCGCGGGCTAGATCATGGTGCTTGGGTGCCTTTAAAGGTTATGTACCCAGATGCAGACATTCCGGTGATTCAACTTTCGATGCCCACCCATGACCCGGTGAAACTCATGGAACTTGGCCGTCGCCTCGCTCCGCTTCGCGATCAAGGAATCCTGCTAATCGGGTCAGGTTTCATGACCCACGGCCTGCCGTTCATTCGTGACTGGCGCGTAGATGCCGATGCTCCGGCTTGGTCTGCCGAGTTCGACTCATGGTCAGCCGAGGCCCTAGCTCGTGGTGACATCGAGTCGTTGATCAAATACAAGGAGCTCGCTCCTGGCATGCCATACGCCCACCCGACGGTTGAGCACTTCACACCATTGTTCATCACGCTCGGTGCGGCAACAAACCCTGAGGACGCACCCGAAAACAAGATTGCCGGATACTTCATGGGTCTTTCTAAGCGCTCAATTCAGGTCGCCTAGCCTGCCACTGAGCCCATAGCTCTCTGATGTCCCAGGCATTTTCGGCCATGATCGAAACGCCGTTTACGCCGGTGCGTCTTGTTTTGCCGGCAATGATTAGCAGGCGGTTGTTGAACAGGATGTGGCTGCAACGGCCCTGTGCCTCATCGAAGAAGGTTGAGTCTGAGCAGCCGTAACCATCGTCCAGCGTGATGAACACAACGCGCTTACCCGAGCGCATCGGGGGAGTCTGGGTGGCAACTCGGATTCCGGCCACCAAAACCTCTGACTTGTTGCGCAAACCAACCAACTCATTTGAATGAACGACACCCATCTCTTCGAGCATCGGGCGGTACTGCTCGAGAGCATGTTCGGTGACGTCCATCTTGAGAATCGCCATTTCGGCAGCCACGATTTCGGCTTTGGTTGGTGCAGTGTTTCCGGTGGGCAAACGCTCAAGCAGCTCGAAATCGAGCATCGGCTGATTCGCGTCGATTACTTTACGCTTCGTGATCGCGTTCAACTCTCGAACTCTGGCCAAGATATCGCCTCGGTTGTATTCGGTGCCGCTCACCAGCGAATCCAAGGCACCTACGGTTGCGAGCCTTTCAAGGGTTCGTCGCGAAGGCTTAGCGCGCAGGTAAAAGTCGGCGAGGTCGTTGTATGGCCGGTTTTCGATGACTCTAGCAACCTCTGCTTCGCTCATGCCCGCAACGTCGTTCAGGGCCATTCTGATGCCGTCTGGTTCCACCAAGAACTCATCTGTAGAAACGTTTACGTCAATCGGCAGCAACTTGACCCCGAGGCGCCTGGCTTCGGCCAATAGGAGCCGCCGCGGGTACATGCCAGGGTCGTGAGTGAAAAGGCCCGCCAAAAACTCTTTGGGGTGATGAGTCTTGAGCCAGGCGCTCTGGTAGGTCGGCAGGGCGAAGGCTGCACCGTGGGCCTTGCAGAACCCGAAGCTCGAAAAGCTTTTCAGAATCTCCCAAACCTTTTCGATTACCAGTGGGCTATATCCTCGGGCCTCGGCCTTTTGCCTGAAGAACTGCTCAACGCTTGCAGAAACCCTCGGATCTTCGAGCGAACGCCGAAACTCATCCGCCTTAGCCAACCCGCAACCGGTCATTTTGTCGAAGATACGAAGAACGTGCTCGTGAAAAATCACCACGCCGAAGGTTTCACGCAGAATCGGCTCTAGGTCTGGGTGAATGTATTCGGCCTTAGCGAAGCCGTGCCTGCCGTCTAGGTACGGGGCGATCATGTTGCCCTTCATTGGGCCCGGGCGAAACAGCGATATCTGAATGGTGAGATCGTTGAACTCGGTGGGCTGATGCTTGCCGGTTAGTTCCCTTTGCCCGGGACTCTCGATCTGAAAGACCCCTAGAGTGTTGGTCGATCTGATGTTTGCGAAGGTTGCTTCGTCATCCTTAGGTATCGCGTCGAGGTCGAGGGTTTCACCTTTCACACGCTCGAGCTCGCGAACGGCATAAGCCATTGCGCTCTGCATGCGAACCCCGAGCACATCGAGTTTCAGCATGCCCATCGGGTCCATGTCGTCTTTATCGAACTGACTCATCGGTAGCCCGAGACCGCTACGTTCGACCGGGGTCAGGTCGAGCAGGGTTGCATCGCCGAGAATCACCCCGCAAGGGTGCATTGAGATGTGGCGTGGCAGGCGGTCGAGGCGCTCCGTAATATCGACCAAGAGGTTCATCTTGCGATCTTTTTCTAGGGCCTCGGCAACCATTGCGAGCTCCGGTTTTTGCGCGATAGCGCTGCGAAACGAGCGGGCGCTAAAACGCCACATGTTGGCGGCGATTTCGTCTATCTGATCTTCGTCCAGGCCCAGAGCTAAACCGGAGTCTCGCATGGCGCCACGCCCGCGGTAGGTGGATTGCATGGAGAGCAGGGTTACTCGGTTTGAACCGTAGCGCTTGAATATGGCGCGGTAGATGTCGTGGCGTCTAGCCGATTCGACGTCAATGTCGATGTCGGGCAGGCTCGAGCGCTCGGTCGAGAGGAACCGCTCGAAAAGCAGATCGTGCTCGATTGGGTCAACCCCGCTGATGCCGAGCAGGTAATTGGTAAGCGAGCCGGCACCCGAGCCCCGAGCCGCGATGCGAACCTTCATGTCGCGAATCATCTGCGCTACGTCGGCGACGGTCAGAAAATAGGTCGCAAAGCCGAGTTTGTTGATTGTTTCTAGCTCTTTGCCTAGTCGGTGTCGAATGTCGAGTAGTTTGCGCTCCTTTGCGTCGGAATATCGCCAGTCGATGGCCGAGTATGCCCGCTGCCAGAGCACCTCGAACGGATTGCCATCGATGCCGAGCGTTGCTTTCTCTGGGGTCTTTGGTTTGCCCCAACCACAGTCGTTTGGCGGGTTGAGTCGGCAGCGATCGGCCAGAGCCTCGGTGGTCTCTAGCAACTTTTTCGCGCGATCGCGGTCGTTGGTGATCTCGACCGCAAGCGCAACCATTGAGGCTGGTGGCTTCAGCCAGGCCTGCGCGTTGGGTTGAGGGGTGAATGAGCCGAGCGGCTCTAAAAACCTTGCTGCGTCGAGTACATCGGCTGTTAGGGCATCGTCTGGGCTCAGGTAGCGCACCGCGTTGGTGAGAACGCAGGGGACACCCATCGAGTCACCCAAGGCAAGCATTCTGGCAGCCACCGTAGTAGACCCGGCGGTCTCAGGTTCGGTGAGTTGATTCGTGAGTTCGATGGCAAGACTGCCCTTAGCTGAAAACAGCCTTCGCCACTCGGTTAGGCATTTGGCGGCGAGTAGTCGGTTGCGGGCGATGGAGGCCAGCCCGAAGTCGGTTTCTTGGCCAATCAAAACGGTGCAGAGCGCGAGCCCATCGCGAATGGTGAGTTCGGCTAGTTCTTCTCGCGTTATGGCTATCGGCTTGCCCTTACTCGCGGCAGCCGAAACCACCCGGCAAAGCGCCGCCCAGCCGATGCCGCCATCTTGACCCTTTGCTAGGACGACGACTCGACCGAGATCTTTTACCGTCAGATTCACGCCAACAATCGGGTCGATCCGCAGCTTTAGGCAAGCGCCAATGTGTTTGACGGCTCCGTATAAGCCGTCGCGATCGGTGATGGCTAGAGCTGTCGCACCCTGCGAGGCGGCAGCCTCGGCAAGTAATTCTGGGCGAGTCACCCCGTAATGGCCAGAGAAGGCCGAGGCAACGTTTAGGTGCGTGAACATTTATTCGTAGACGCGCACCAGACGCCAGATGCCCTGCATTGCATCGTGCACCAGTTCGAACTGACCCTGTTTTTTGCCGGAGTCGGCGGCGATCATGCGCCACATCTCAACCTCGAGCACGCCGGCACCGATGCCACGCTGAACTCGAGCAGACTCGACCCACCATTGCTTTCTGGCAAACCAACGAACCGGTTTCGAGGCGACCAGGTAGAGGCCACCCTTCCAGCTGAAGCCGATGGGGGAGCCGGCCCTGTCGACCGAAACCTCCACCTTCTCGTTTATTAGTGTCATCTGATACCTCCCAAGTCTTTCGAACAAATGTTCGAATATGTAGAGTGTATGCAGTCCTACCGACAAAGCAAATCGAGTGGTTTTAGAGCGGCAAAATCAGACTCGGATCGTTCTCGCTGACCTTGCCAACGCGTGGCGACACTGGGCTAAAGAGAGCTTCTGCGGCCACTTCGTCGGATCCGTGCGAAATGGCCATTAGGAGGTCCTCGTCACCAATGATGTGCGGGTCAAGCCACGCCTCGAAGGTGTCTGGGGTCAGTAACAGCGGGTTGCGATCGTGGATGTGAGCCAATTCAGGAGCGGAATCCTTGGTTAGCGTGGTGGCCGAGAGCAACCAGGTGCCGTCGGGCTTCTTCCACCATTCGTAGAGGCCGGCCAGCGCAAACATTCCCTCACCGGCATTGATGTAGAACGGTTGCTTTGTGCCATCGGGCTTGACCTGCCACTCGTAATAACCAGAGGCCGGAATCACGCAACGGCGACGAATCACCGAGTCTTTGAAAGAAGGCTTCTCGAGAATCGTCTCGATGCGCCCATTGATAAGTGGGGCGCCTTCGTTCTCGCCCTTTGCCCAGCGGGGCACAAGTCCCCAGCGAGCCGAATGAAGTTCACGGTTTAGTTCGCCGACTGGGCCGCCGTCTTCGTCCTTCTCGAACGATCGGTCAACGACCATGGCGATCTTTTGAGTCGGGGCCACGTTGTAAGAAATGCCTGGCATTTCGCCAACAACCTCGTCGACTTCGAATGTGGTGACGATATCGCCAACCGCTTTAGCGACAACAAAACGACCGCACATTACTACTGCTCCAGGCTTTCTTTGGCGATTTTCTCGGCCGCCTTTTCAACGCGAGTCTTAACCAAGTGCCCAGCGAAGATGGCAAGCACCAAGAGTGCGGCAAAGATGATTCCGCCCCACTGAGCGTCTTTGGCTAAGGTTTGCCATGCTTGGCCAGCCGCCCAGCCGAGTGAGACGTAAACCCCAGACCAGAGTGCGCAAGCTGCGACCGTCCAGGTAATAAAGGTTCGGTAAGTCATTTTGGTCATGCCGGCGATTACAGGAACCAGAGAGTGCAAAACAGGGATGAAGCGAGAGATGGCTACGGCTACGCCGCCGCGCTTGTGAACGAAGGCATCGCCAAGCTCCCAGTTTTTCTCACCAATCTTCTGGCCGAGCCAGCTTGCGCGAATTTTTTTGCCGAAGACACGCCCGACATAAAAGCCGACGGATTCCCCGGCAAGCGAGCCAAGAATCACGAAAAGCATCAAGCCCATGAAATCTGCGATGCCGTGCAATGAAGATGCCGTGATCAGCACGACGCTGTCGCCGGGCACGATAAGCCCAAGAAATAGCGAGGTTTCAGAGAAGATTGCACCGAAAGCAATCAGGTCACGCAATAGCGGTTCTATTGAGTGGACGGCGTTGAACAGCCAGCTGATGAATTCGGTCACCTTTTAAGTGTCGCAAAGTTTCGCGACACTTAGGTTCACCTTTGTTGCTTTTTGAAACTCGTTCGGATACAAATGATTCTGCAGGCAAAGTTCTGCGGAGAGAAGGACTGCGTTGAGCGCACTAGACCTTGCCAGATGGCAATTTGGTATCACTACCGTTTATCACTTCTTGTTTGTGCCACTCACCATTGGCATGGTCGTCCTGGTTGCATTGATGCAAACCGCTTGGTACCGAACCAATAACGAGAAGTATCTAAAGCTCACAAAGTTCTTCGGAAAAATCTTTCTGATCAACTTCGCGATGGGTGTCGTCACCGGAATCGTCCAAGAATTCCAATTCGGTATGAACTGGAGCGAATACTCACGGTTTGTCGGAGACATCTTCGGCGCCCCGTTGGCTATGGAAGGTCTAATCGCATTCTTCTTTGAGTCGACGTTTATCGGTCTATGGATTTTCGGTTGGAAACGCCTTTCAAAGCGAATCCACCTGGTGACCATCTGGATGACTGTTGTCGGCGTACTGCTCTCGGCGTACTTCATCTTGGCGGCAAACGCATTCATGCAACACCCAGTTGGTTACGAAATCAACCCAGCAACCGGTCGCCCAACCCTAACCGACATCGGTGCTGTGGTGACAAACGTTATTGCGCTCAACCAATTCCCACACACCGTAACGGCATCGTTGATGTTTGCAGGAGCGGTTATGGTCTCGATCTCGGCATACCACTTGAAGCGTTCGCAGTTCGTTGAAGCCATGCGCTCATCGCTTCGACTCGGACTCTGGACAACTCTTGTCGGGCTAGTTGGCACGATGCTTTCGGGTGACTCGCTCGGAATTGCAATGGTGAACACTCAGCCGATGAAAATGGCCGCCGCAGAAGCGCTCTACAACACATCTGCACCAGCATCATTCTCGATTTTCTCTTGGGGTACGCCAGACGGCTCAAGCGAAATCTTCTCGATCCGTATCCCAAACCTGCTGTCGTTTCTCTCAACACACGACTGGAACGGCAAGGTTGAAGGCTTGAACGACCTGCAAGCGCAGTACGTCGCCCACTACGGTGCCGGCAACTATATGCCAATCATCTGGCTCACCTACTGGTCATTCCGCTGGATGATTGGACTAGGAGCTCTCAGTGGACTTATCGCTGTCGTTGGGCTTTGGCTCACACGCAAGGGGCGAATCTCGCTACCCGGTTGGGTCTGGCGAGTAGCGATTTGGGCTGCTCCGCTACCAGTTCTAGCAATCTCAGTCGGCTGGCTATTTACCGAAATGGGTCGCCAACCTTGGATTGTGTTTGGTCTCTTCAAGACCGCTGACGCGGTGTCACCTAACGTGTCAGCTCTCGAAGTTTGGATTTCGTTGCTTTCATTTATAGCGATCTACAGCGTTCTTGCCGTAGTTGAATTCAAGCTTCTAAAACGCACCGCACAGTCTGGCCCCGTCGATGAAGTCGACGAAAAAGACGATGACAAACTGGCTGTTGCCTACTAGGAACGGGAGAGAAAAATAATGCAACTAAACGAAATTTGGTTCCTGATTGTCGGTGTACTTTTCATCGGCTACTTCATTCTCGATGGTTTCGACTTCGGCGTAGGGATGGCTCTACCGTTCCTGGCTAAAGACGACATCGACAAGCGTGTACTAATAAATACCATTGGCCCTGTTTGGGACATGAACGAAACCTGGGTGTTGGTAGCTGGTGCAAGCCTGTTTGCCGCTTTCCCTGACTGGTACGCATCGCTATTCAGTGGCTTCTATCTAGCCCTCCTGCTCATTCTTCTCGCGCTAATCGCCCGCGGTGTCTCATTTGAATATCGCGGAAAAGGTGAGTCGGATAAGTGGCGCAAAACCTTCGACTGGATGATCTTTGCCGGATCTGTTATCCCGGCTTTGCTCTGGGGTGTCGCGTTTGCCAACATCGTCGAGGGTGTCCCACTAGACGCGAAGCACAACTTCACCGGTGACCTATTCACTTTGCTAAACCCATACGGTTTACTCGGTGGTTTGGTAACACTGACCTTGTTCTTCACCTACGGTCTTGTGTTCATCAGCCTAAAAACCGACGGCGACATTCGTGCTCGTGCTCGCGCCTGGGCAACTCGAGTGGGGCTCATCACAGTCGTATTGGCTGCCAGCTTCTTGCTTTGGACACTATTTGCGCACTTTAGCGTCATAGGTTTGATTTTGACTCTCGTAGCGGCCTTAGCTTTGGTCGCCGCGCTCTGGGCAAACTTCAAGGGTCGCGAGGGAATCTCATTTAGCCTCTTGGCTCTAACCATCGCGACTGCTGTCGGAGCGCTATTCAGCGCCTTGTTCCCTAACGTTTTACCTTCGAGTACCGACCCAGCCGGAACCTTGAGCATTGCAAATGCGTCATCGAGCCCGTACACACTCACCGTTATGACATGGGTTGTTGTGTTCTCTTTGCCACTAGTGCTCGTTTACCAAGGCTGGACCTACTGGGTCTTCAAAAAACGTGTGAGCCGCAAATCGATCCCGGCTGGCAGTCATTAAGCCACTCGACCCAAGGCTTCTTGCTCAAGCTGGGGCGGTTCGCTGGTTAATTCTGGCTTTGACCGCCCTGGCTTTGGCGGGGACCACTGCGACAATCGCATTGGCCTACACGGTCAGTGCGTTTGTCGCATCTGTTTTTGACGGCAACAAGGTTTCGCCGGCCCTTCTGCCTATGTTTTTAGCGGCTGTTGGCTTTAAGTTTCTGCAGTCTTGGCTCCAAGAGTTCTTGGCGGTTAGGGCTGCAAGCTCGGCGAAGCAAGAACTTCGTTCGAGACTTGTAAAGGCGAGTTGGATCAACCCCAGCCGATCATCCGCCGAACTCGGAGTATTAGCGGGGCGCGGTCTAGACGCGTTGGATCCTTACTTCGCAAAATACCTCCCGCAGCTTGTTTATACAGCGATAGTTACTCCGATCCTTATCGCAGTGTTTTGGTTGACAGACCTGGCCAGCGGCATCACACTTTTGGCTACCGTTCCACTGATTCCGCTGTTCATGGTTCTGATTGGGTGGGCAACCGCCGAACTTCAAAAAAAACAATTTGAATCACTCTCAAGACTTGCCGGCCACTTTGCAGAAATTTTGAAGGCTCTTGGCACGCTTAGGCTTTTCGGGCGGGCAAAAAAGCAGGAAACCACTATCGCTGAGGTTTCAAACGACTTGAGAATACGAACCATGAAGGTACTTCGGATCTCTTTTCTTTCAGGCTTCACGCTAGAACTAATCGCAAGTCTTTCGGTCGCGCTAATCGCAGTTTCTATCGGCATGCGCCTAGTCAATTCACAAATTCCGTTTGGTGTTGCTTTATTTTTGTTGATTCTCGCCCCTGAAGTATTTCTACCGCTACGCGCCGTCGGGGCTAATTTTCATGCTGCGAGTGAAGGTGTCGCAGCCGCAGCGGGCGTCCTCGAGTATTTGAGCGAGCCGGCTGACCCCAGTATTCAGAAAAGTGAACCATTCGAGCTAGGGGAGGGTTTGACCCTAATCCACGGCCCTTCGGGCGCGGGAAAGTCTTCACTTTTCGGAGAGCTGCTGGGTTTCGCTCCCGAGCAGTCACGATTCGCTTGGATGGGCGCAACCGCTGAATCTCGACGAAAATTGGTTGCTTGGATGCCTCAACAGCCAAAACTTGGTGCGGGTTCGGTTGTCGAAAATGTTTCAGGGTTCTCGGTTGCCCAAAAATCTTTGTTGAATGAAGCCCTCGAGTTCGCTCAGATATCTGAGTTCGCGACCCTCAACGTTGAGAATCTTTCAGGTGGTGAGGCGGCGCGAGTAAATCTCGCACGAGCCTATTACCGCCTAAAGCTGAATTCTCTTGAGTATTTACTGCTCGACGAACCAACTGCCTCTGTAGACCTTTCAACGGCTTCAAAAATCAGGCAGAACTTGCGCAAACTCTCTCGCGAGGGCGTGCGCGTCGTGGTGATTAGCCACGAAAAAGATTATTTGCCTCTCGCCGATGTGGTGGTTGAAATTGCGTAAACGTCTTGGCTTTGTGGCTTCTTCTCTCCAAGCCATCAGCTCTGTCTTGTTACTCGGCGCTTCGACGTTGCTGATTTCTAAGGCAGCAACTCACGTTCCGATCATGATGTTGATGACTCTCGTGGTAATGGTTCGCGCTTTTGCCATAGGGCGCGCTGGTTTCAGATACACCGAACGACTTCTGCTGCACGATTCTGCGTTCAAGCTATTGCAATCGTTACGCGTTCGCGTATTCAAGAAACTCGAACCGATCGCACCGCTTGGCCTTCGAAGGTTTGGCAGAGGCGACCTTGTCGCGCGACTGGTTGACGACGTCGACGAACTGCAAAATCTTCAATTACGAGTCTTGCCAGGATTGGTGCAATCAGTTGTTGCCACCGCTTTGGTGTCTGGCATTGTCTTGTGGTTGTTGCCCAGCTTAGGGTTGGCATTTCTCGCCCTAATGTATTCGAGTTTTGCTTCGGCATTGATAGTTGGCTATCTGACTGGCTCTGCCGGGCAAGCCTTGGTCTCGACTCAACGAGCTGCTCTGTATTCGTCTCTAATCGATGCGAGCGAACGCGCAGATTTATTCATGGCGTTCGGCTGGGCAGAAGGCGTCGAACGATCTATTTCTCAGCAGAGTGCCGAATTAGTGAAGATTGAAAAACGTGCCGCTAGGGCTTCAGGTTTGGCCGGATCTGTTTTGGTGATCGGTCTCGCAATTTCGCAGCTAGTTGCTGCATTGCTTGGTGCACAAGCCGTTCAAGCAGGTTCGCTCGACCGTGTTTACCTGGCAAGCCTTGTTTTATTGCCGGTTGTGGTTTTTGAGTTCTTTCAACTCGAGTTGCCTGCGATTTCCGCCTATAGGCGTTATCGAGCAAGTAAATTGCGCATCGACGAAGTTTTGGCGCTTGAACCTGCAAAGCCCTCGGGGGTGAAGGAGCTCGGACCGTTTCAGTCACTCAGCTGTTCAAACGCGAGTGTGCGCTTCGAAGATGGTTTTGAACTGAAATTGCCTGACTTGACTCTCTCGAAAAACTCGTCGCTAGCTTTGGTGGGTAGGAGTGGCTCGGGCAAATCAACCCTCGCAAACGTACTCGTAGGCTTTTTGCCATCGAATGGCGGAGTGTTGTTGAACGGGTTGCCAATCGATGATTATGCGCACGGTTCGCTTCGCAAAGAGATCGGTCTTGTCGAGCAAAACTCGAGTGTTCTCATAGGCACGGTCGAGGCAAACCTCAGGATCGCAAAGCCCCAGGCAAGCGACTGTGAACTAATCGAAGTGTTGGCGAAAGTTGGACTTTGGCAGGCGCTAGAACTCCGTGATGGCCTGGCAACCGAAGTTGGTGAAAACGGCAAGTTTCTTTCAGGTGGTGAAGTCAGTCGGCTCGGTTTGGCACGCGTGTTGCTCTCTGGTAGAAACTTGGTCATTCTTGATGAACCAACCGCGGCACTAGATCGCGACTTAGCCCATCGATTGGTTTCAGAGCTGGTCTCTGCCTCGCAGGCTGAGGGCAAGTCCGTGATACTCATCACGCACGACCCTGACTTGGTGGTTTATTGCGACCAAGCCGTGAATATCAGCTCAACTGTTCGCTAAAAAGTCGAAGTCGTCGAGCGAAGGTTTCTGAATGTGTTGCTTGAGAAAGTTCGCCGCCCAAATCAACCCAATGCCTAACAACGCGTATTCCGTTTAGTGCGCTTAGAAGCCAAACTTCGCAACCTATCAGGCTTGCAGGCGTCGCCTCTTCAAATTGAACCGCCAAACCAATTTGTTTTGCGATGTCCAGGACGATCGTGCGGGTAACGCTCGGAAGCCAGGCAATCGAGTCACCAGGAGCACACAACATTTCACCTCGCCACCAAACCAATGAACTGAGTGCACCCTCGCTGATGTGACCGTTGGTGTCTAATAAAATCGCCTCGTCGGCGCCTTGAATGTTTGCCTTGCGCCGAAGCTGTTGCCCAAGGCTAAGGTCTGGACCTTTGATGGTTGGGTTCAATCGCGGGTCCGGCTCTGGCAAGGTCCAGACGGTTGCATCACCCAAAGGTTCAGGTGCTTTGCGGACTCTGAAGTAGAGCTGATTGGGCGCCTTTGTTCCAAGGTGCAGCTCGAATCGCGGAAACCACCGGCCAGTTCGTGGGATTAATGCGAAGGCCATTTTTAGAAAGTCATCGAGTTCGTCAAGATATTCGGGTGAAGTGGCCGCCACACCCGCTTTGAAGCGCTCTTCATGAAGTTTGCGTCCGCGCATTGCGCCGTTTTCGACCAAGAACGAATCTGCAACCGCAAGTCCGACTTCTTGCTCAGCGGGCTCAGAAATGGCCGCTAGAGTGCCATTCTTGTATTGGTAAAACTGCCCGAAATCCACGGTAATAATCTATTGTCTGCTCGAGTGTGTTTTTACCAAACGAGACGAAAGGCTAGCGTGCGGCTCCACTGTGAACGGCTAGAAGGATGGACGGCGCCAGCCGATGCCTTTGTTACTTTGCACGCAAAAGACCAACTGGCGTTTTGGCTAGATCGCGAGCATTCTGTTGAAGATCGCTTCAGCGTGATCGGTTCGGGGCGCGAAGGGTTGGTGGTTGACCTAAAAACATCCGACGAGTTTGTTGACGCACCTTTCTCCTTCAGGCCGGGTTTGGTCGGGGTTTTCGGTTACGAATCAAAGCATGACGGCTTCTTGCAAGTTGATAGGGCGCTGGTGTTCGACCACGAAAGTCGCCACATCTGGTTTATCGGCTATTTCGAAGACAAGGCCGGGTTCGACCATTGGGTTCAAGCCGCGCTCTTGCGACTCGCTCTGGTTGGAGGCGAGACTGCCGCCTATCGCAACTCCCACGCATCGTCTTCTCTCAAAAATCCGACTCTTCGCCACTCGCCAACGCGCTACCTTGAGTTGATCGAGCAGGCTCAGCGGCACATTGCAGCCGGCGACGTTTATCAACTTTGCTTGACCAACGAGCTGACCGCTTCGGGTGGAGCGGATCCGCTCGAGACCTTTTTTCGCCTCAGAGCGCTAAACCCAACACCCTACGCAACCTATCTAAAACTTGGTGATCGAACCATCGTCTGCACATCGCCCGAACAGTTTTTGCGCGTGACCGCCGACGGTTTGGTGTTGTCAAAACCAATAAAAGGAACCAGGCGGCGCGATGCAGACCCGGTTAGAGATGCCGCGCTGGCTCAGGAGTTGGGCAACAACGTCAAAGAACGTGCCGAAAATCTCATGATTGTCGACCTCATGCGAAACGACATCGGCCAGGTCTGCGATGCCGCATCCGTTGGGGTGCCAAAACTGTTTGAGGTAGAGACATACAAGACCGTTCACCAGTTGGTGAGTACGGTGGTGGGTCAACTTCGAAGCGACAAAACCCAACTTGATGCTATAACGGCGGCATTTCCTGGTGGCTCGATGACGGGTGCTCCAAAGGTGCGAGCCATGGAGATCATTGAAAAACTCGAGGCAGGGGAGCGCGGGGCATATTCTGGCGCAATCGGTTACTTGGGCGTTGACGGATCTGTTGACCTTGGCATGGTGATTCGCACAATCGTTTTCGAATCGGGCGGAGTGCGCATTGGTATCGGTGGGGGCATCACCTCGGACTCTGTGCCGGCAGAAGAACTTGAAGAAACCCATTTGAAAGCAAAGGCTCTCTTAGAGGCACTGGGGCTTGAAGACCCTTGGTCTTGGTAATCTTGAAGGGTTCCCAAAACCTTTGAAGAGTTGAGTAAATGACCGAGCAAGAGAACGAATACGACGTATTCGCAATCCAAGACCGCTGGCTACCGGTTTGGGATGAACTGAAGCCTTTCAACTCTGGCGTTGAGGGCGATCCTCGCCCAAAGAAATATGTTCTCGACATGTTCCCATACCCTTCGGGCGACCTTCACATGGGGCACGCGGAGGCTTACGCGCTTGGTGATGTAATTTCCCGCTACTGGGTCCTTCGTGGCTACAACGTCATGCACCCTATCGGTTGGGACTCCTTTGGGCTTCCGGCCGAAAACGCGGCCATTAAGCGCGGCTTGGACCCTCGTGGTTGGACCTACGACAACATCGCCCAGCAACGTTCGTCGATGCGTCGCTACGCTTGCTCGTTCGACTGGGATCGCGTCCTAGTTACTTCAGATCAGATTTACTACCGCTGGAATCAGTGGCTGTTTCTCGAGTTCTACAAACGCGGGCTCGCCTACCGTAAAAACTCTGCCGTCAACTGGTGCCCTTCTTGCCAAACGGTTTTGGCTAACGAGCAGGTTGTGCAAGGACTCTGCGAGCGTTGTGACTCGGTTGCTACGAAGAAAACCTTGACCCAGTGGTACTTCAAGGTGACCGAGTACGCCGACCGCCTGCTCGATGATCTAGACACACTCGAAGGCAACTGGCCTTCGAAGGTGCTTTCAATGCAGCGCAACTGGATCGGCCGTTCATACGGAGCCGAGGTTACCTTCGATATCGAGGGTCGCAACGAGCCGGTCACCGTCTTCACGACCCGCCCAGACACCTTGTTTGGTGCAACCTTCATGGTTGTCGCCGCCGACAGCGACCTCGCTGCTGAGCTAGCCTCCGGCTCAACTCCAGACGTGCGCATGCAATTTCAGGATTACCTAGACAAGGTAAAACAGTCGAACGACATCGAACGGCTTGCGACCGACCGCGAAAAGACCGGCGTGTTTCTTGGTCGCTATGCGATCAACCCGGTCAACGGCGAGAAGTTGCCGATCTGGGCTTCAGACTATGTGCTTGCCGACTATGGCACTGGCGCGATCATGGCTGTTCCGGCGCACGATTTGCGTGACGGTGAATTCGCGAAGGCGTTTGACCTTCCTTTGCGTGTAGTGGTCGACAACGAGGACGACATCGCCGGCGACGGGCCACACATCAACTCTGGCCCGCTTGACGGCTTATACAAGAAAGACGCAATCGCGAAGGTCATCGAGCTTCTCGAAGCTTCTGGCAAGGCAAAGGCAACCAAGAACTTCAGGTTGCGTGACTGGTTGATTTCTCGACAGCGTTACTGGGGCACTCCGATTCCAATCATTCACTGTGACGCCTGCGGCGAGGTCCCTGTGCCGGCCGATTCTTTACCCGTTGCGCTTCCTTCGGCTGAAGGCCTTGATCTAAAACCTAAGGGAACCAGCCCGCTCGGCGGAGCGACCGACTGGGTTAACGTTTCTTGCCCAAACTGTGGCGCCGCGGCAAAGCGCGACACCGACACCATGGACACCTTCGTGGACTCGTCGTGGTACTTCTTGCGCTTCCTGTCACCAAACAGCGAAACCGAGGCGTTCCCGGTTCAGGCGGCGAAGGATTGGGCACCGGTTGACCAGTATGTCGGCGGAGTAACTCACGCGATCTTGCACCTGCTTTACGCGCGTTTCTTCACCAAGGTGCTTCACGACATTGGGCTAGTTGACTTTGATGAACCGTTCACCCGCCTTTTGAACCAGGGCATGGTTTTGATGAACGGTTCTGCGATGTCCAAGTCTCGCGGCAACATCGTTGCGCTCAGCGAGCAGCTCGATGAGCACGGAGTCGATGCGGTTCGCATAACTATGGCATTTGCCGGCCCACCAGAAGACGACATCGACTGGGCAGATGTTTCACCGTCTGGTTCGGCCAAGTTCCTTGCCCGTGCCTGGCGAACCGCAAACGATGTAACGAGCGAAGCTGGTGTCGATTTTGCCACCGGCAACAAAGAACTCCGCAAGGCCACCCACACCTTCTTACGTGACTTCGGCCCGCTTATCGAGAGTTTCAAGTTCAACGTCGGCGTTGCCAAGTTGATGGAACTCGTAAATGCGCTGCGCAAGGCAATCGATGGTGAGGCTGGCCCGTTAGACCCCGCCGTTAGAGAAGCAGCCGAGGTTGTCGCTCGCGGAGTTTCGTTGTTTGCGCCGTACACGGCAGAAGACATGTGGAACAAGTTAGGGCACCCTGCCGGGGTGGCTTTGGCAGTTCTTCCCGAGGCTGACGAAACTTTGCTCGTTGAGTCGACGACCATTGCGGTGGTGCAAGTCAACGGAAAACTGCGTGACAAGTTCGAGGTTTCTGTTGAGATCACTAAAGAAGACCTGATTGCTAAGGCGCTTGCATCAGAAGTAGTTTCTCGCGCCATCGGTGACGGCGAAATCGTTCAGCAGATTGCCTCGGCTCCGAAGTTTGTGAACTTCGTCGTCAAGTAATCCACAGAAGTTTGGTCTGGGCTCTCTTCACTTGACCTGATTCGTAGTCTCCATGTGTGGAGTCGCTTAAATCAACCTTCAGCCTGTTGCTCGCGCGCGACAAGGCGACGATTCGTAAGGTCGGGTTCTTCGTAGCGGTTGGCTTAGTCGCGCTTTTCGTTTTACTTTCGAGCCTTGGGTCAAGCGCGACTGGCAAGGCGCCCACTCTGAGCGCCACGATCACCCAAAGTGCGCTCTATGTTGACATCGTTGGCGCGGTTGAAAAGCCTGGGGTATACCCGGTCAGTGTCGACACTCGACTCTTTGAGGTTGTTTCTGCCGCAGGCGGATTCACCAAATCAGCCGATCAGAAGAGCGTGAACCTTGCGAGGTTGGTTACCGACGGCGAGCAGATCATTGTGCTCGGGGTCGGCGGCGAAATTGCTAAATCGCAAAGCAAACTTTTGAGCCTCAATTCGGCAACCGAGGTCGAACTTGAAGCGTTGCCAGGTGTCGGGCCCACACTTGCAGCTCGAATCATCGACTGGCGTTCGGCGAACGGTGGTTTCACCAAGGTAGACCAATTGCTCAAGGTTGGCGGTATCGGCGACAAACTCTTCGCCGGTTTGCGAAGCATGGTGCAACCGTGACTGCGCCAATTATTGCGGTGGCACTTTGGCTCACTCTGCTTTTTGGGGCGCCGTTAGGTTGGTTGGTTGCAGCCGTAGCGGTCATCGGTTGTTTCTTCTGGAACCGGAGGGCCTTGGTCCTTGTGGTCGTTTCCTTGATGGCTTGCCAATGGTCAGTTTCTGCGCATTCCCACACTGAATTGCGAAATATTGCTGCCGAGTTTCAAACCAGGACGATCACTCTCGAGGCCATTCAAGACGGAGACAAGCTGACAAAGGTGAAAATCACTGAGCTTAGGGGTTGCAGAACTTGCTCAGGGGCCATTGGTCAGTTTGGTGGTTCTTTGCGGAGCGGCCAAACCATTCACGGAACCATGATGATTCGGCCGAGTTTTGGTTTTGGAGAGTTTGTTGCCAAGGGGAGAGGGCAGCTTCGAGCCCCCAAGAAGGCGACTGTCACGTCAATTAGAGCTGCGTTTCGGGGCTCGCTACGCGGGATCTCTAAGGAAGCCAAAGCTTTGGTCGCGGGATTAGCCATCGGTGACACCAGCACTCTGCCACCAGTTCTAGGCCACCAACTAAAGAAGTTATCGCTGACTCACCTAAATGCCGTTTCGGGAGCTAACTGCGCCATTGTGGTCGGCGCAGTGTTTTGGCTGCTCGGTTTTGTCACGAGGCGAAGGTTTTTGCGCGTTGCCATCGCGATGGCTGCTCTCGTCGGTTACGTCGAACTCGTTGGTGGAGGTTCAAGTGTCGTGCGCGCTGCAGTCATGGCAGCAATAGTGTTGGCACTTTTGGACCGCGGGGTTTGGCCGATTGCCGCGCTTTCGATGACCGTGCTGTGCATGCTTTTATACGATCCGAACTATGCGAGTGACATAGGGTTTGCGTTGTCGGTTTTTGCTACCGCGGGAATCTTGATTCTTGCCCCAGCGCTCACCGAAAGATTTGCGCTGAAACTCCCCAAGGCTCTGGCAATCGCGCTTGCCGTAACCGTCTCTGCTCAACTTTGGTGCATGCCGGTATTGCTAGACCTGCAAGGGGGAGTACCGACTTATGCCGTATTCGCAAACCTGCTTGCCGAACCGGTCGTTGGTGTTATCACTATTCTGGGCATCACGGCAGCAGTGATTGCGGTTCCTTTACCTTGGCTGGCTTCGCTTTTGACCTCGCTCGCGTCGATAGCAGCGCAATGGATTGTTGCCGTCGCAAATCGGCTCTCGCAATTCCCGGCCGTAACACTAAGCTGGCACACCGGTGTCATCGGAATGACCCTCCTGGTAATTGCTGCGACGCTTTGGGTTCTCGGAAGACACAAAAGGCTGAGCGCCCTGTTGCTCGTGTCAGTTCTCGTGGTCGAAATCGCTTGGTCCGGCGGCGTTGCTCTGCGGGGCGCTACCTGGTTGGGCAATGACTGGCAGATGGTCAATTGCGATGTTGGCCAAGGTGACGGGTTGGTGCTAAGAAGTCGGGGTCAGGTGGCCGTGGTTGACGTCGGGCGTGAGTCCGATCCAATCGACAACTGCCTTACCTCTCTTGGAATCCGCGAGATCAATCTGCTTGTACTGACTCATTTCGATGCAGACCACATAGCCGGGCTTCCGGGTGCACTGAAAAACCGCAAAGTTGACCAAACTCTAATCACCCCGTGGTCAGACACTCGGCCTCTTGTGGGTGTCACCATGCAGCTGCTGGCGAACGTTTCACCAGTATCTAAGGCTGGCATAGGTACCGAAGGGGCCCTTGGTGACATCAAATGGCAGGTGCTTTCGCCAACTGCTTCGGCTACCGAGGCCCAAGATTCAAATGACGGCAGCATAGTGATGCGTTGGGAAACCGATGATTGGGTGCTTTACACGATGGCCGACCTTGGCGAGCGAGGTCAGATGCGCATGGTCTCTAGTTTCGGCACTTATCTTAACCACCCGACTCGAAAGCCGTTGGTTTTGAAGGTTTCGCATCACGGTTCGGCAGACCAATACCCAGAGTTAATCGAAGCAATGCATCCAGATCTCGCGATTATCTCGGTGGGAGCAGGTAACTCCTATGGTCACCCAACAGAGAGGACACTGGCAGCGCTTAGGAGGGTTGGTTCGGTCATTCTCCGAACCGATCAAGACGGCGCTATCGGCGTCTACAGCGACCTGCGCTACTCGGTCGAAGGTGGCGGCTAGGCTTTGATGCGTGGGTATGGCAAAGAAGGTTGACTGGCGCAAGGTCGCGCCCTCGCCGGTCATACTTGTTTCTGGCCCTGAGCAGTATTTTGCTTCGAGTGCCATTCGCAGGGTGCGTGAAAGCCTTCGAAAGGTAAACCCCGACTTAGAGCTCCACGAGGTTGAAGCTAACGACTACGGCTCAAACCAAATCTTCGCGATTGCCAGCCCTTCTCTCTTTTCGCAGCCTCGCCTAATCGTGATCAACGGAGTGGAGCGCTGCACAGACGCCTTCATCGAGGATGGTAAAAAGTACCTTCAAAATCTTGCTGAAGACACGACTTTGATCATTCGTCACAACGGTTCATCGGTTCGCGGTAAAGCCCTCCTCGAGGCGCTGAGGGCTAGCCCTGACGTTGTTGAGGTCGAGTGCCCAAAGACCGACAAAGAGGGTCCGCTCTCTGCTTTTGTTAAAGCCGAGTTTGCTGAACATGGGCGCAAGGTTACTGATGGTGCGGTTCGCGCTCTAGTGAGTGCCTTCGCGAACGATATTGCCGAACTCGCCAGTGCTTGCGAGCAGGTCATGGCAGACAGTGCAGAGCAAATTGACGAAGCCCTCATCGACCGTTACTTCGGTGGTCGAGTAGAAACCTCGGTTTGGGCAATCATCGATGCCGCACTCGAGGGTCGCGAAGGTGACGCCTTGTTGCTCCTGCGTCACGGAATCAACCAAGGGCTGGACATGATCGGGTTGATTGCAGCCTGCTCGACGAAGTTTCACCAGCTTGCCAGGATCCTTAATGACAGAAACGCCCAGGCAGTCACCGTTGGCATGTCGCCTTGGCAGCTAAATATCGTTAGAAGAAACGTTGCCGGCTGGGACGACGACGGCATGGCCACCGTTCTGAAGGCAATCGCCGAAGCTGATTTTGCCGCGAAGGGTTCTGAGCGCCAACCCGAGTATCGCCTCGAACAACTAATTTCACTGGTCGCTAGGCGAGGTAAGGCACTTTGAAGAAGTTCAACTTTCTAGCCCTGTTGGGCATATTGCTAACGACGCTCGTTTTGCGACCTCCAGTTGCCAGCGTTGGCCCGCTGGTAGCCGAGCTTGAAGCAAGACTCAACCTCGGTTCTTTGGAGGTGGGGTTGCTCACCTCGATTCCTGTTTTTTGTTTCGGCTTAGGTGCCTTCGCAAGCCCAGCCATCGTTCGTCGGTTCGGTATCGATAAGACTCTTCTCGTTTTGCAGGCACTCATCGCCATTTCTATCGCCGGGCGTCTGTGGTTTGGGTTTGTCGGGCTGCTGGTTGGCACGACCGTGATTGGTCTCTCAATCGCGGTAGCCAACGTGATCCTGCCTGGCATCGTCAGAGCGAGGTTTCCCGAGCGCGTCGGAATCGTTACGGCTACCTACACGATGACCCTCGCCGTTGCGGCCAGTTTCGCGGCCAGCACGGCTGTTCCCATTTCAGCTGCGCTGGGTGGCTGGCAGTTTTCGCTTCTCGTTTGGGTTGTGCCGGCTGTCGCGGCCTTCTTGGTTTGGTCAACCCAAACAAAAGCTGTTAAGCACGTAGCCGTCAGTGCCGAACATCATGAGTTGGAGGCAAGAAGCGTGCGACGCTCTCCAATCACCTGGTGGATAGTGGCCTTTTTTGGAATTCAGTCGCTTGGCTTTTATGCCTTGCTGGCTTGGCTGCCCAGCCTCCTAATCTACGGTGGGGCTACCGCAGCCGAAGCCGGGGGAGTGTTGGGCGTAACCACGATCGCTGGAGTTCCTTTCGGAATGCTCTTGGGCTCGAACCTCAAACGCTTCAAATCGCTGAGCGTGCCAGCCGCCATCGCCTCGGGCCTGACGACAATCGGAATGGCGTTGTTACTCGACCCAAAGCTGTCTCTCATTGCCGGAATCGTGATCGGCCTCGGTCAGGCCTCAACCTTCCCAATTTCGCTTAACCTGATATCTACCAGGGCCACCACCGTTGCCCAGACCACCGAACTTTCAACGCTCAGCCAAGGCTACGGTTATCTGGCAGCCGCGCTCGGCACCTTTGTCTTTGGTTGGCTAAGAGACGTTTCGGCCAGTTGGGTCATTCCGATCCTTCTCTTGGTTCTGCTTAGCGCCCTGCAGCTCTACTGCGGCCTTGTCGCCGGTCGTAACCGGGTAATAGAAAACCCCGCCGCCTAGAAGGCAACGGGGTTAACTTTTTTGAGTTCTTAGAGAGCTGCAACCTTCTTGGCGATTGCCGACTTGCGGTTTGCGCCCTGGTTCTTGTGGATTACGCCCTTTGATACTGCCTTGTCGATCTTCTTGCCAGCTAGAGCTAGAGCGGCGTTTGCTGCTGCCTTGTCTCCGGCGGTGACTGCCTCGCGCACTGCGCGAATAACGGTCTTGAGCTCGCTACGAACAGCGCGGTTGCGCTCGGCAGCCTTTGCGTTGGTGCCAATTCGCTTGATCTGCGACTTAATGTTTGCCATGTTTCACTTTCGAAAGAATGTTTTGAAATGGTTTTGGGCGGAGACACTCGCCCGTAACAAGGTTCTAGCCTATCAGCGGTTACCCCATTCGGGCAACAGCATGTGCGAGAATGTCTTTATCGTAATCGCGATTCCACTAAACACTCTGAGGTTAGCTTTTGTCGCCACGCGCCACCCGACGCCTTGAACCGGCCAAAACCGACCCGTCGCTCATTCGCAACTTTTGCATCATTGCGCACATTGACCACGGCAAGTCGACGCTAGCCGACCGTATGCTTCAGCTCACCGGCGTTGTCGACGACCGGTCAATGCGTGCTCAATACCTCGACCGCATGGACATCGAGCGTGAACGTGGAATCACCATTAAGTCTCAGGCTGTTCGAATGCCTTGGGAGGTTTCGGGCACCACGTACGCCATGAACATGATCGACACCCCTGGTCACGTTGACTTCACCTACGAGGTTTCTCGCTCACTTGCCGCCTGTGAAGGCGCTGTGCTACTTGTTGACGCTGCCCAGGGCATCGAGGCCCAGACTCTCGCAAATCTATATCTAGCCATGGAGAATGACCTCGAGATCATTCCGGTGCTAAACAAGATCGATCTCCCAGCAGCTCAGCCAGAAAAGTATGCCGAAGAAATTGCCAGCCTGATTGGTTGCGACCCAAACGACATCCTCAAAGTGTCTGGCAAGACTGGTGTCGGTGTTGATGCTCTTCTCGATCGAATCATCGAAAAGATTCCTCACCCAGTAGGTAACCCAAACGCTCCGGCAAGGGCAATGATTTTTGACTCGGTGTATGACTCGTACCGTGGAGTGGTTACCTACGTTCGCATGATTGATGGCTCACTAAGCCCTCGCGAAAAGATTCAGATGATGTCGACTAGAGCGGTTCACGAACTTCTCGAAATCGGTGTTTCATCGCCGGAGCCAGAGCCAACCAAGGGTCTTGGTGTTGGTGAGGTCGGTTACTTAATTACCGGCGTGAAGGACGTTCGACAGTCGAAGGTTGGCGACACCGTCACCACCAACGCCAAGCCGGCAACTGAAGCGCTCAAGGGTTATTCAGAACCAAAACCGATGGTCTTCTCTGGTCTTTACCCGATTGATGGCTCCGACTACCCGGTGCTTCGAGAAGCTCTAGACAAGTTGAAACTCAGTGATGCCGCTCTCGTTTATGAACCTGAAACTTCTGTGGCGCTCGGCTTCGGCTTCCGCTGCGGATTCCTCGGGCTGCTACATCTCGAAATCGTGACGGAGCGCTTGGAGCGTGAATTCGGTCTCGACCTGATCGCCACAGCACCGAGCGTTATCTACGAGGTAACCCTCGAAACAGGTAAAGAGATCACAGTTACCAACCCGAGCGAATACCCTGGCGCCAAAATCAAGAAGGTTCTCGAGCCAATGGTTCGAGCCACGATTCTTAGCCCAAAGGACTACGTCGGCACAATCATGGAGCTCTGCCAAGAGCGTCGAGGCAACATGATCGACATGCAGTACCTCGGTGAAGACCGCGTGCAGCTTCGCTACAGCCTCCCACTTGCCGAGATCGTCTTCGACTTTTTCGACCAGCTGAAGAGCCGCACGAAGGGTTACGCATCTCTCGATTACGAAGAGGCCGGACTCGCCGAGGGTGACCTAGTGAAGGTAGACATCCTGCTTCAAGGCGACCAGGTTGATGCGTTTTCAGCGATCGTTCACCGCGACAAGGCTTATGCATACGGCGTGATGATGACCGGCAAACTCCGCGAGCTGATTCCCCGCCAGCAGTTTGAGGTGCCGATTCAGGCCGCGATTGGTGCAAGAATCATCGCCCGTGAATCAATCCGTGCAATGCGCAAAGATGTTCTGGCCAAGTGCTACGGCGGTGACATTTCTCGTAAGCGCAAACTGCTCGAAAAGCAAAAAGAGGGTAAGAAGCGCATGAAGACGATCGGTCGCGTTGAGGTGCCTCAAGAGGCGTTCATCGCCGCGCTTTCAACCGACTCCAACAAAAAGGGCGAGAAGAAGTAGCTTGGCTACCCTTCACGCCTATGTTCACGTTCCCTTCTGCAGGGTTCGCTGCGGTTACTGCGACTTCAATACCTATACAGCCACCGAACTAGAAGGCTTTTCGCAGAGCGACTTCGTTAATCAGTTCGCAAAAGAACTCGAGATCAGCAGGGGAGTGTTGGGTAATTCGCGCCAGCTCGAAACCGTTTTCTTCGGTGGTGGCACACCAACTCAATTACCCGCGAGCGACCTCGTCGGCGTTCTTGCACTGCTTGGAGACTCTTTCGGCATAGCCACAGGCGCTGAAGTCACAACCGAAGCAAACCCAGATAACGTTGACGGCTTTTATCTTGAGAAGCTTCGCGAGGGCGGGTTCAATCGAATCTCGTTCGGCATGCAATCCGCGGTTCCTGAGGTCCTCGAGACCCTTGAACGAACTCACTCCCCAGAAAACGTGCCAAAGTCTGTTCGCCTAGCCAAAAAGCTCGAGTTCGAAACAAGTGTTGACCTGATTTACGGTGCTCCAAAAGAAACCATGGACGAGTGGAAGCGCAGCGTCGATTCGGCAATCTCGCTCGAGACCGATCACATCTCGGCCTACGCGCTGATCGTCGAAGAAGGCACAAAACTTGCCAGGCAAATCAAACGCGGCGATCTTCCGGAGCCAGACGAAGATCTGCAGGCCGCAAAGTACGAGTGGGCCGACGCCCAGTTCGCTTCGGCGGGCCTCAACTGGTACGAACTCAGTAACTGGTCACGTTCAAAGCAAACCGAGTCAAGGCACAACATTGCTTACTGGGTGGGTAACGACTGGTGGGGTTACGGTCCTGGCGCCCATAGCCACCTTGAAGGTGAGCGTTGGTGGAACGTCAAGCACCCGAGCGCATACGCTGGCAAGCTTGCCGAAGGTTTGAGCCCTGAGGCAGATCGCGAAACGCTAACCGAGTCACAAAAGTTTGAGGAGCGAGTTTTGCTCGAGTCGCGACTTGCCTCTGGCTTGGATCTTTCGATCATCGAAAACAAAGAAGCTGTGGCCGGGTTGATCGCCGACGACCTGATTGATGCCAAGCAGGCTTTTCAGGGAAAATTGGTTTTGACACTTCGTGGCAGACTGCTCGCAGACCTAGTGGTTCGGCGCCTCGTTTAGGTAATATTGGCACTCAGAACCCCCGAGTGCTAGCGAGGTGCAAAATGATCCCAGAACGCAGTGTCGAGGTCTTGCGCGCCATCGTTCAGGACTACATCTCGACAAGTCAGCCGGTTGGTTCAAAGGCATTGGTTGACCGGCACGGTTTTGCTGTTTCTGCCGCCACCATTCGTAACGACATGGCACTTCTCGAAGAAGAAGACCTCATAGCTCAAACCCATACTTCGTCTGGTCGAATCCCAACCGATAAGGGTTATCGTCTTTTCGTCGATCGGCTCGATGAGGTAAAGCCACTAACCGAGGCTGAGCGCCAGGCTATGGAGGGTTTTCTGTCGGGCAGCGCAGATCTCGACGAAATTCTTGGGCGCACGGTACGCGCCCTTTCGCAGGCCACCAAACAGGTGGCGATGGTTCAATACCCAACTCTTGGCAAGTCTCGGGTTCGCAATATCGAAATAGTCCCGCTGGCCGATACCCGAGTCTTACTGATCCTTGTCGCCGACACCGGCCGTCATGAAGAGCACGTCCTTGAGTTGCGTAGACCGGTTGACGGCCAATTTATGGCCGAACTTAGAGCCAAACTCAATGCTTCATTGGCTGGAGTAAAGCTTTCAGAAGTAGACGGAAAACTCAATGATTTCGTCAAGGGCTTCGCGCCTACACGCGCAAATGAGGTGCAGGTAATCCTCGACGGGTTGTATGAGCAGGTCGATGCGAATCGCACCGAGAAAATGCTGCTCGCTGGTACGGCGTTTTTGGCTAAGAGCGAGGGCGATTTTCAGCGAAACATCAGCCCGCTTCTCGAGGCTATCGAGGAGCAAGTTGTGCTCCTAAAGCTGTTCAGCGAACTCGAAGCAGACTCAAGCGGTATCGCCCTGAGTATTGGCCGTGAAAATCCATTCGAGGGTTTCGCGGAGACTTCGGTTGTTGTCAGTGGTTACGAGAACCAGGGCTCTGAGGTTGCCAAGGTCGGTGTGATCGGCCCTACTCGCATGGACTACTCAGCAAACATCGCGGCGGTTCGAGCAATCGCCCGTTACCTGACCAAGGCGCTAGGAGCGTAAATGAGCGACCACTACGAGGCACTCGGCGTTTCACGCAACGCCAGCACAGACGAAATCAAGAAGGCCTTTCGCAAGCTTGCACGCGAACTGCACCCAGACATGAACCCCGATCCAGCTGCGGCTGAGCGTTTCAAGTCGGTAACCCACGCCTACGATGTGCTCTCGAACCCTGAAAGCCGTTCCCAATACGATATGGGTGGTTCTGGGGCAGGCGGCTTTGACGCCGGTTTCGGTTTTGGCGACATCTTCGACACCTTCTTCGGTGGCGGAGGGCAGAAGGGGCCGCGTTCACGTGCAGAGCGCGGTCAAGACGCGCTGCTGAGAATAGACCTAACTCTTCGCGAGGCCGTTTTTGGGTTGAGCAAGAACGTCGACATCGACACCGCGGTAATTTGCGGAACCTGCCAAGGTTCATGCTGCCAGCCAGGCACCAACCTAGAAACCTGCGACGTTTGCCGAGGCGCCGGCCAGATTCAACGCCAAGTTCGCTCGCTGTTAGGCAACGTCGTAACTAACACGCCTTGCACCTCGTGCCGAGGTTACGGCCAGACGATCCCTTCGCCATGCATCGATTGCCGCGGGCAAGGTCGCGTGCGAGCGAAGCGCACGCTCGAGCTAAATATTCCGGCCGGTGTCGAAGATGGACTTCGTCTTCAGCTTGCCGGTCAAGGTGAAACCGGTTTTGCTGGCGGCCCAAACGGCGACATCTACATCGACATCGCGGTGAAGGTTGACGAAATATTCGGCCGAAACGGCGATGACCTAACCTGCGTACTAGAGGTCCCCGTTCACGATGCAGCTCTCGGCGCTCAGGTTCAGATCGACACCTTCGACGGCCCGATTAGCGTAGAAATCTCGCCAGGTGTGCAAACCGGCGACGTTGTGACAATCAAGGGGAAGGGTTCTCACAAACTTCGAGCCACCGGGCGCGGGGATCTCAAGGTCGCCATTCAGGTGAATACCCCGGCGAAGCTAGACACCAAGCAAAAAGAACTCCTGCGCCAACTTGCGAAGTTACGCAAGGGCGAGCACCCGCAACTGCAAAAGCAGACCGCAGGATTCTTCGGTAAGCGCCGCTAGTGGTTGAGCCGCTTTTTCGTTTCGACGGGGTGCCCGTCGCTGGCTCTGAAGTTGTTCTAGACGGCCCAGAGGGTCATCACGCGGCCAGCGTTAGGCGCATGCGTCCGGGTGAGGCAATTCAACTCACCGATGGTCGATCAACGCATTCTCGCGGTGTGGTTACTGAGGTAGCTCAGCGCTCTTTGAAACTCCGCATCGACATGGTTGAGCAGATCATGCACCCAGAATTAAGCTTCGGTTTGGTACAGGCGCTAGCCAAAGGCGATCGCGATGAACTTGCGATTCAAGCGGCTACCGAGCTGGGTTGCACAAGCATCACGCCTTGGCAGTCCGAACGCTCGATTTCTAGGTGGGACGAAGCTAAGCGAATCAAGAATCAAGAGCGCTGGTCAACCATCTCTAGCGAAGCCGCCAAGCAGGCTCTACGTCCGCTGTTCCCGGTCGTTCGCGATCTGGTTACCTCAAAGCAACTTGCCTCGGCGATGTCGGCAGAGATTTTCTTGATTCTTGATCCAACCGCATCGCTTTCGCTGGCTGATTGGGTGGCCCCGAAATCGGGTTCGATTCAGTTGGTTGTTGGCCCAGAGGGCGGAATCTCGGATCACGAACTCGGGCTGTTCGAATCTGCTGGTGCGGTGCGGGTTCATCTAGGTGCAGGCATTTTGCGAACTTCAACAGCTGGCATGTCGGCCATTGCCTTCTTGGCTGGTCGAAGCGGCCTTTGGCGTTAGATTTGTTGCGGAGGAACATTTGATCGACTGCATTTTTTGCAAAATAGTAGCTGGCTCGATTCCAGCGACCATCATGGGTGAGTCTGAACGCTCGATTGCGTTTCAAGACGTGCACCCACGAAAGCCCGTGCACATCTTGGTGATCCCTCGAGAGCACCACGCAAACGTTGCCGACCTTGCCATGAAAGACCCTGAGGCTTTGGTTGACCTGATGCAACTTGGTAGCCGAATAGCTTCAGAGCAAACCACTGGCCACTTCAGATTCACCTTCAACACCGGTGAGCTTGCCGGTCAAACCGTATTTCACGCCCACGGGCACATTACCTCCACGCAGCCGGTCAGCAAGTGAGCGACGTTTCGAGCGTAGAGATTCGGGTAGCCGAATCCAGCAGCCTATTTGGGCCTGGCGATGCACTTCTCAAGGAATTCGAGGCTCAGTACCCAGAGGTTCAGGTTTCGGCACGTGGCGACCAAGTGAAACTGTCGGGTCCAACCGAGCAGGTCGCATTAGCCCGCAAGCTCTTAGACCAAATGGCCGAGTTGGTTAAGCGAGGCCAGCAACTCAGCCCAGAAGATTTCAGACGAGCAGCTCGCATGCTCGCAGGTGATGCGGAGTCAAGGCCAGCCGACATCTTGAGCCAAAGCATTTTGTCTTCCAGAGGCAAAAGCATTCGCCCAAAGACCCTCGGTCAAAAAAACTATGTCGATGCGATCGATCGAAACACGATCGTTTTCGGCATCGGACCCGCCGGAACAGGTAAGACCTACTTGGCGATGGCCAAAGCCGTTCAGGCACTTCAGCGCAAAGAGGTTTCTCGGATCATCCTCACTAGACCGGCGGTGGAGGCGGGGGAGCGGTTGGGCTTTTTGCCTGGCACCCTGAACGACAAGATTGACCCTTACCTGCGCCCACTATTCGATGCGTTGCACGAAATGCTTGAGCCAGAGGCCGTGCCAAAGCTAATGGCTTCAGGAACCATCGAGGTAGCACCACTTGCCTATATGCGCGGGCGCACTCTAAACGACTCGTTCATCATTCTCGACGAAGCTCAAAACACCACACCCGAGCAGATGAAGATGTTTCTCACCCGCCTGGGTTTCAACTCAAAAATGATCGTGACAGGTGACATCACCCAGATCGACCTTCCGGCTGGCACCAGTGGCCTCAGGACGGCTGTTCAGGTGCTTAGCAATGTCGAAGACATGCACTTCGCCACGCTAACCGCAGACGACGTCGTACGTCACTCACTTGTGGCCAAAATCGTGGACGCATACTCAAGGTACGAAGAGAAACTCACCGCCAGAAAGAGCACAAATTGAGTATCGAAATTCGCAATGAATCGGCGGTCAAAGTTGATGAGGCTCGCGTCTTAAAGTTGGCTAGTTTCGCTCTAGACGAACTGCGCATTCACCCAGACTCCGAACTCGAAGTTCTTTTTTACGAAGAAGAACCGATGACCGAGCTGCACATCAAGTTCATGGACGAACCAGGCCCGACAGATGTACTAAGTTTTCCGATGGATGAACTGCACCCGGGTGATGAAAATGATCTGAGTCTTGGCCAGCTTGGTTCGATCGTGATCTGCCCCACTGTGGCGATCGCTCAAGCAGAAACCGCAGGGCACGAACCAATCAACGAGATGCTGCTACTCACCACTCACGGAATCTTGCACCTACTTGGCTATGACCACGCAGAACCCGAAGAGCACAAGGTCATGTTTGGTTTGCAAGCCGAGATTCTCACCAAGTTTTACGCGCAGGAGAGCTAGTGCTAGCAGTAGCCGCCTGGGTATCCGCGTTACTGGCAATACTCGCTATAGTTTTCACGATCGTTTCTGCCGCGCTGAACCGGCCAGAGGCACTTGGCTTTATGCGCCTGACCCTCACCGGTCTGTTTGGCGTTGTAATCGGCCAATCACTCAGCCCCCTGGGGCTGCGCTGGTGGTGGAGTGCACTCATTTCGTTCGCGTTGATGATCGCGCTCCTGCTAGGTTCACAGCTTCTCGCTCGAATCGCTGGGCCCCGTGCCTTCGGAGCATGGCTGGCTCGGGCGCTGAAGCCAGTCGTCACATCGCTCACGATACTCTTTACGCCGCTATCGCTCCCCAAGAACGAAGAGCCAGAAGAGTTCGAGCAAGAACTACTCGACTCGGTTGAAGAGTTTGGCGAAACGATTGTTCGCGAGGTCATGGTTCCTCGCATCGACATGGCAACCATCGACGCAGATGAGTCGCTTGAGCGGGCGATGAAGGTCTTCTTAGAACGCGGCTATTCTCGTCTACCGGTCACCGGTAAAAACGTCGACGATGTCGTTGGTGTGCTTTATCTCAAAGATGTTGCCAAGTTGATGTACCGCGGTGAACTAGAGGGTAAATGTGCGGCAGACATTGCTCGTAAACCCGTATTTGTACCTGAATCCAAACCGGTCGATGATTTGCTACGCGACATGCAAGTTTCGGCAACTCATATCGCAATCATCATCGACGAGTACGGCGGCGTTGCTGGCTTGGCAACAATGGAAGACGTAATCGAGGAAATTGTCGGAGACATAGCCGATGAGTACGACCGCGAGGTTGCCGATATCGAAGAAATCCAAATTGGCGTTTTCAGAGTGTCGGCGCGTTGCCCGCTTTTTGATCTCGGTGAGAAGTTCGAGATTGAACTTGAAGATGAAGATGTCGACAGTGTCGGTGGCTTACTGACCAAAGAGCTCGAACGTCTGCCGCGCAAAGGTGACTCGGTCACTTATAGCGGTTTAGTTTTTACCGCCGATCGCATTGAAGGTCGCCGTAAACGCCTGATAACCGTTTTGGTTCAGGCAAGTGCACCACTAAGCGAATCGCAGGAGGCTTTCGAATGACGTTTCGAAGCGGGTTTATTTCTTTTGTAGGTAGGCCAAACGTTGGCAAGTCGACTCTCACCAACGCATTGGTGGGTGAAAAGATCGCAATCACCAGCGCGAAACCACAGACAACCAGGCGCGCGATTCGAGGAATGGTGAACCTAGACGATGGACAAATCGTCGTGGTAGATACCCCGGGTTTGCACCGCCCGCGAACGCTGTTAGGTGAGCGTCTCAACGATCTCGTCGCAAAAACTCTTTCGGGTGTGGATGTCATTGGTTTTTGTGTTCCGGCAAACGAAAAACTTGGCCCTGGCGATGCGTTTATTAGCGAACAGCTAAATGACTTTCGTCGAGCAAAACTGATTGCTGTGGTGACAAAGACAGAACTCGTTTCGCGCGACCAACTGGCGGCAAAACTGCAAGAAGTGAGCCAGATGCGCGATTGGGCGGCGATTGTTCCTGTTTCGGCCGTTGCTGGCCATCAACTTGATGACCTCACTGGTGTGATTTTGAAATTGTTTCCAGAGTCGGCCGCTATGTACCCAACCGATACCGTCACCGATGAATCGATCGAATCACGCATCTGCGAGCTGATTCGC
The DNA here is from genome assembly GCA_947455435.1 of Microbacteriaceae bacterium. Lineage (GTDB taxonomy): Bacteria > Actinomycetota > Actinomycetes > Actinomycetales > Microbacteriaceae > Rhodoluna. The sequence continues at coordinate 4,855 of CANGNZ010000003.1, read as the reverse complement.
GAATCGGCTCTCGAAGGCGTCCACGACGAACTCCCGCATTCACTTGCCGTGACGATCGACGAGATGAACGAACGTGAAGACGGTTCAATGATCGACATTCACGCCAACGTCTGGGTTGAGCGTGACTCGCAAAAGGGCATCATTATCGGCAAGGGCGGCTCACGACTTCGTGAGGTTGGGGCGGTCTCAAGAAAAGAAATCGAAAAGCTTTTGGGCCGAAAAGTTTTTCTCGGCTTGCGAGTGAAGGTTGCCAAAGAGTGGCAGCGCGACCCAAAGCAACTTGGCAAACTCGGTTTCTAAGGGCTACCCTGAAGAGGTGTCTTACGAGCTCCTGCTTAGTAGCCGCGGCGAGGCCTAAACCGGCCTTCCTCGCTGCGGTGAGTATTTGCGGCTAGACCAAACTTTTTTACCAGGAGCGAATCAAATGGAAAACACCCAAAAACCTTCAAAAATGCCGGTGCACAAGTACCAGCCTTTTCACGAACAAATAGTCGTAGATCTGCCAGATCGCACGTGGCCGACAAAACGAATCACCGATGCGCCTCGTTGGTGCGCGGTTGATTTGCGCGACGGCAATCAAGCGCTGATTGATCCAATGAGCCCTGAGCGAAAGCTCAAAATGTTCCAGCTTTTGGTGAACATGGGTTACAAGGAGATCGAGGTTGGGTTTCCGAGCGCCAGCCAAACTGATTTCGACTTCGTTCGTGAGCTCATTGAGGGCGGCCACATTCCCGTTGACGTCACAATTCAGGTTCTAACCCAGGCTCGCGACCACCTCATCGAACGAACCTATGAGTCAATTAGAGGTTCAAAGAAGGCAATCGTGCACTTCTATAACTCAACCTCTGTTCTGCAAAGACGCGTGGTGTTCGGTCAGGATAAAGATGGGATCACCGCGATCGCTTTAAAGGCTGCCGAAAAATGCAAGTCGCTCGAATCAACTGTTCCTGGCACAGAGGTGTTTTACGAATATTCGCCTGAAAGCTACACCGGAACCGAGCTCGAATACGCGCTTGAGGTTTGCAACAAGGTGATCGAGGTAATCGCTCCAACGCCAGAGAGAAAGATGGTTATCAACCTCCCCGCAACGGTTGAGATGGCTACACCAAACGTCTACGCAGACTCGATCGAGTGGATGAACCGCCGCCTGGCTCGCCGCGATAGCGTTCTGCTTTCGCTTCACCCGCACAACGACCGTGGAACCGGTGTCGCGGCAGCCGAACTCGGCTACATGGCTGGTGCCGACCGCATCGAGGGTTGTTTGTTTGGCAACGGTGAACGCACCGGAAACGTTGACCTGGTCACACTTGGCCTTAACCTATTCAGCCAAGGCATCGACCCGCACATCGACTTCAGTAACCTCGACGAAATCAAGCGCACGGTCGAGTACTGCAACCAGCTGCCTGTGCACGAGCGGAGCCCTTACGGCGGCGACCTCGTCTATACGGCATTTTCTGGTTCACACCAAGACGCCATCAAAAAGGGCTTCGAGCTCATGCACAAGGAGGCTGGCGAAAAGGGCGTCGACATCGACGACCTAGTCTGGGCCGTGCCTTACCTACCGATTGACCCCAAAGATGTTGGCCGCTCTTATGAGGCTGTAATCCGCGTGAACTCGCAATCGGGCAAGGGTGGCGTCGCATACCTGCTCAAGACTGACCACAGTCTAGATCTGCCTCGCAAACTCCAAATCGAGTTCTCGCGAGTAGTGCAGAACAAGACCGACTCAGACGGTGGTGAGGTTACCAGCGAAGCACTCTGGGCAATCTTCACCGACGAATATCTTCCTAGCGCCGACCCGAACAATAAGTGGGGCAGATTCGAACTCAAGCGCATGCGCACAGCCTCAGACATGGACGGTGTAGTCAACCTTGAGGTAGTGCTTCGCGACGCAACCGGCGAGACCGAGCTGACCGGAACCGGTAACGGGCCGATTTCGGCGTTCATCGACGTCCTTGGAAAGTTGGGTGTATCGGTCAAGCTTCTCGACTACGTTGAGCACACACTGAGCGAGGGTGGCGACGCTCAGGCGGCTGCCTACATCGAACTCGAAGTCGGCTCGACCACTCTCTGGGGTGTTGGTATCGATGGCGACATCGCGACGGCTTCACTCAAGGCCCTGATCTCTGGCGTCAACCGAGCAATTCGCAACTAAATGCCGCTCTATCGTGACGAGGCGGTTGTGCTGCGCACGCACAAACTCGGTGAGGCTGACCGTATCGTCACCATGCTCTCGCACTACAACGGCCAAATCAGGGCGGTTGCCAAGGGTGTTCGAAAGACCGGTTCGAAGTTTGGTTCGCGACTAGAGCCATTCATGGTTGTTGACGTGCAACTTTACGAGGGCAAAAATCTCGACACCGTGAGTCAGGTTGAAACCCTTAGTTCGTACGGCGCTGAAATCGTCAAGGATTACGCCACCTACACCGCAGCCACCGCGATGGTTGAAACCGCCGAAAAACTGACCGGCGATGTCTCAACGCCTCAGCAGTACCTATTGCTGCTGGGCGGCCTCAGAGCGCTCTCAAGACAAGAGCACGACAGTAGCCTGATTCTCGACTCGTACCTGCTCAGAGCGCTTTCTGTGGCCGGCTGGGCCCCAAACTTCGGCGACTGCGCAATCTGTTCAAAATCTGGCCCACACCGCGCATTTGTTCTACAACTCGGAGGCGTGGTTTGCCCTGACTGCAAGCCCGCTGGAGCCGCGACTATGAGCGAAGAAACCGCAGCTCTGCTCGGTGCTTTGCTCTCTGGCGACTGGGGGGTTGCCGATGCCTCGAGTGAGGGCTCGCGGGCAAATGCTGCCGGAATCGTCGCCGCCTATAGCCAGTGGCACATCGAACGCGGACTAAAATCACTACAACATGTCGAACGTACCTAAATTTGCCGAAGTGCCAAAGCACATTGCCATCGTCATGGATGGCAATGGTCGCTGGGCCAACGCTCGCGGTCTGACTCGAGTCGAGGGCCACAAGGCGGGAGAAGCAGCTCTGCTCGACGTTGTTGAGGGTGCGATTCAAGCCGGCGTGAAATACCTAACCGTCTACGCATTCTCAACTGAGAACTGGAAGCGTTCGCCAGACGAGGTTCGTTTCTTGATGGGCTTCAACCGTGAGGTTCTTCGGCGCCGCCGCGATCTTCTAAATTCTTGGGGGGTGCGCATCCGCTGGTCGGGTCGACGTCCAAAGCTGTGGACCTCTGTCGTGAACGAACTCCGTGAAGCCGAGACGCTGACGGCTAAGAACGACACACTTACATTGACCATGTGCGTGAACTACGGCTCGAGAGTCGAAATAGTGGACGCAGTCAACAGGATCACCGAAGACGTCTCAAGCGGCCGGCTCAAGCCTGGTGCAGTCACCGAGAAGACCATTCAGCGCTATTTGACCACGCCAGATTTGCCAGATGTTGATTTGTTCTTGAGATCTTCGGGGGAGCAGCGCGCAAGTAACTTCTTGCTGTGGCAGTCTGCCTACGCCGAGTTCATCTTCGACCAGACCCTTTGGCCAGATTTTAATCGCGAACACCTTTGGCGTGCGATTGAAGAATATGGCAACCGCCACCGTCGCTTCGGTGGAGCTGTTGACAAGCCAAAAAGCAAAACAGCCAAGTAAAATAAAGACTTCACTCCCCGCATCCAGCGAGGAGTAGACATGGAGTCCAAAGTGGCAGCACCGAACCGTCTAGATTCAGTTATCTCGCTCGCAAAGCGTCGCGGATTTGTTTTTCAAGCTGGCGAGATTTACGGAGGAAGCCGTTCTGCCTGGGACTACGGACCTCTCGGCGTTGAACTTAAAGAGAACATCAAGAAGCAGTGGTGGCGCACCATGGTGCAGAGCCGCGAAGACATCGTCGGTCTGGATTCTTCGGTAATCCTTCCTCGCAAGGTTTGGGAGGCTTCCGGCCACGTTCGAGAATTCTCTGACCCACTAATCGAGTGCACCAGTTGTCACAAGCGTTTCCGTCAAGACCACCTCGAGGAAGCGTTCGAAGAGAAGAAGGGGCGCGCTCCTGCCTCGATGGCCGATATCGCCTGCCCAAACTGTGGTGGCAAAGATTCTTGGACCGAGCCAAAGGCATTCAATGGTCTGTTACAGACTTTTCTAGGTCCTGTGGCCGCCGAAGAAGGGCTGCACTACCTGCGCCCAGAAACCGCACAGGGAATCTTTGTGAACTTTGCAAACGTACTTGGCGCGGCTCGCATGAAGCCGCCGTTCGGCATCGGCCAGATAGGCAAATCGTTCAGAAACGAAATCACACCTGGCAACTTCATTTTCAGAACTCGCGAGTTCGAGCAGATGGAGATGGAGTTCTTTGTTGAGCCGGGCACAGACGAACAGTGGCACGACTACTGGATTGAACAGCGCATGAACTGGTACACCGATCTTGGAATCAACCCAGACAACCTGCGCATATACGAGCACGCTAAAGAAAAGCTTTCTCACTACTCGAAGCGCACCGTCGACATCGAGTACAAGTTCGGTTTCCCCGGTAGCGAGTTCGGTGAGCTTGAGGGCATCGCCAACCGCACCGACTTCGACCTAACTACTCACTCTCGCGAATCTGGTTCCGACCTTTCGTACTTCGATCAGGGCAAAAACGAACGTTGGACCCCATACGTGATTGAGCCGGCTGCTGGTCTAACTCGCTCGCTCATGGCTTTCTTGGTTGACGCTTATTCTGAGGATGAGGCGCCAAACACGAAAGGTGGCGTCGATGTAAGAACCGTGCTTCGACTCGACTACCGCTTGGCCCCGGTCAAGGCCGCCGTGCTACCGCTTTCGCGCAACGAAGAGCTTTCGCCGCTTGCTCGCGACTTGGCTCAGGATCTTCGTGGCCACTGGAACATCGATTT
>CANGNZ010000002.1 GCA_947455435.1 Microbacteriaceae bacterium | reverse complement strand
TCTGGTACTGGACAGAGTTGATGTCTTTGCCACCGAGCTCCATGTCGAAGCCTGCGTCACGGAGAACGCGAATCTTCTTCTCTTCGCTGGCCTTGGTCTCGACGAATTCTTCGATGTCTGGGTGGTCGATGTCTAGAACAACCATCTTTGCTGCGCGACGGGTTGCACCACCAGACTTGATGGTTCCTGCAGAGGCATCTGCACCGCGCATGAACGAAACAGGGCCTGAGGCCGAGCCGCCAGAGTTCTTTAGAAGCTCCTTAGACGAACGGATGCGCGAAAGGTTTAGACCTGCGCCCGAGCCGCCCTTGAAGATTAGGCCCTCTTCGCGGTACCAGTTCAGAATCGAGTCCATCGAGTCGTCAACCGAGAGAATGAAGCAAGCCGAAACCTGCTGCGGGCTCTTGGTACCGACGTTGAACCATACTGGCGAGTTGAACGCAAAGATCTGGTTCAAAAGCATGTGAGTTAGCTCGTGCTCGAAGATGGTTGCGTCTTCTTCGGTTGCAAAGTAACCGTGGTCGCGGCCAGCCTGGGTGTAGGTGAGGGCAACCCGGTCGATTAGCTGACGAAGGCTGAACTCGCGCTCAGGGGTGCCAACGGCGCCACGGAAGTACTTAGTGGTCACGATGGTCGAAGCGTTGATGCTCCAGAACTCTGGGAACTCGACGCCACGCTGCTCGAAGATGACCTCGCCGTTCTTCCAGTTCGTCTGGACAACGTCGCGGTACTCCCAGTTGACTAGATCATAGGGGTGTACACCGGGTGTGGTGTAAATGCGGTTGATTGTTAGCCCCGCGCCGTTCCCAGTGTTGTGCTGGGTGAACGATGACGTATCAGTCATTTTTCTTGCCTTTCGTGATTACTTTTCTAAAAATCTGCTGAGGTTTCGTTGCTTGCTCGCAAAACATTGATGGCCGCCTCGAAGTCGTCCAGTGATTCCCAACCCTGGTAGACACTGGCGAAGCGCATAAACGCGACTTCATCCAGCTTTCGAAGCGGTTCGAGTATTGCTAAACCGATTTCGTTCGCCTCGATCTGTGACGCTCCAGTGGCGCGGACCGTATTTTCTACGGTCTGGGCAAGCAACGCTAGATCGGCTTCTTCAACCGGTCTGCCCTGGCAGGCCTTTCGCACACCATTCACGATTTTGCTTCGGCTAAATGGCTCGATGACTCCACTTCGCTTGACCACGGTGAGCGATGCGGTTTCAGAGGTGCTGAACCGCATGCCGCATTCGGGGCACTGGCGCCTACGACGGATCGATGATCCGTCGTCGGAGGTTCTCGAATCGGTTACCCGCGAGTCAGGGTTTTTACAGAATGGACAGTGCATTCTGAGCTCCCTTCATCACGTGACGACAACATCAAAGCCCTACATGTGGGTTATTTTGGTGTTGTAGTCCCTATATCTTGTGGTTTAGGGTGCTTTTTTGCAAATTTGGCTTTTATTCGGCGTGTCGGTGTTCGCTGGCGCGAATCATTACCGCAGTGCCGTGTGCAGGCAGGCCTTCTTCAGTCGCCAGGAGGTCAATCTTGGCGCCAATTTGCGCCAACCCGGACTCGGTGTAGCGAATGATTTGTTGAGCCCGCAGGAAGCTGTGAACACCCAAACCGGAGCCGAATTTTGCTTGCAGCGAGGTTGGCAGAACATGGTTCGAGCCAGCCATGTAGTCGCCCAGACTGACCGGCGAAAACTCACCGGCGAAAATGGCTCCCGCGTTGCGAATCTTTGCCAAGGCTTCTGCTATGTCGGCTACATGAAGTTCAAGGTGTTCGGTTGCGTAGGCATTTGCTACGGCAAATGCGTCATCGAGGTTATCAACCAACACAAGAGCGGATTGTTGACCTAAAAGAGCTGCCTCTATGCGTTCGCGGTGCCGCGCTTTTGACTGTTGCTCAGCAAGGGCGACGCGAACCGCAGCTAATAATGATTCAGAGTCGGTTACCAGGACTGCCGCCGCCGACTCGTCATGCTCGGCCTGGCTAATCAAATCGGCCGCCACAAAGGCTGGATTTGCCGATTCATCGGCCACCACCATGATCTCGGTGGCACCGGCCTCTGAGTCGATACCAACGACTCCCCTGAGCGCTCGTTTAGCCGCGGTCACGAAGTTGTTACCTGGCCCGGTGATCAGAACGACTGGTTCAAGCCCGATCGACGGGACGCCGTGAGCGAGCGCAGCGATGGCCGCCGGCCCTCCCATCGCATAAACCTCGGTTAAGCCAAGCAGGGCTGCTGTTGCTAGGACGGTCGGGTGTGGGCGCCCGTTGAATGCGCTCTGCGGCGGCGTGACCATGGCAAGACGCGCAACCCCGGCAACCTGAGCCGGCACAACGTTCATGACCACACTCGATGGGTAAACCGCCTTGCCGCCCGGAACATAGAGGCCAACGGAGTCGACTGCGAGCCAACGTTGATCTACAACCGCACCGTCACCGAGTTCGGTTGAAGTGTCGAGCGGTAGGTTCGCCTCGGCGACCTTTCGCACTCTCAAAATTGCTTGTTCAATGCTCTCTCGAAGGCCTTGACTCAAACCGGCCAGCGCTTCGTCGAGTTCGGTTTGCGAGACTCGAATTGGCCTCGGATCTACCCCATCAAAGCGCTGGGCGAGTTCGATGATTGCCGCTTCTCCCCTGACCTTGACGTCTTGAATTAGGGGCAGTACCGAATCAAGCACCGAGTCGATGTTGTGCAGCGCACGAGGAAGTCTCTGGTTCACTGTTTGTGAATCGAGGGCCTCGCCTCGAAGGTCAATCATGCGCATCTGCTGCCTTCCGAACAATTGCAATTCTAAACTTGTAGACATGACAAATTTTTCGCTTGAGAGCGACCCAACCGAGGCTCTAAAAGCGACCTTCAGAAGACACGCCTCTGGTGTGGCCATAATCACCATGCTTGATTCTGAAAAACGACCGGTTGGGTTCACCGCGACCTCGGTTACCTCGTTAGGCGCTACGCCTCCGCTACTGACCTTCAATGTTGCGCGCGGAGCTTCATCGTGGGCCGCACTCTGCCAGCGTGGCTATGTAGCCGTGCACACGTTAGGCGCAGAAGATGTCGAGCTCGCACGCAAACTGGCTGGGCCAAAAGAACACCGTTTCGAAGCTGAAGACTGGAAAACAGGCCCGCACGGCTTGCCGGTGTTCAGCGCTGCCTCTACCGTTTTGATCGGGAAAATTCGTGAACTCCATGACGTCGAGTCAAACGCCGTCGTGATAGTTGATGTAATCGAAGGACTAGTCGGTGCCGAGAAGGGTGGCCTGCTCTACCACCAGCGGAACTTCGTTGGTGTCGGAGACATTCTTAGCTAAAGCTTCGCGCAGAGCCTGCTCCGTCATGATGCAGTTCATGCCGAGCAAAAACTTTATTTCGGCAAAAAGTTCGTTTGAAACCTTGACTCTTACCGGTAGCGCAAACGGCTTGGGTGAGCCAGAACCGGTCAGGTAAATGACCACCTCACTGTCGCCGGGATGCGATGCCAAAACACCGTTGAGGGCTTGCAAGACGCCTCTGGTTGCCTCTTTTTCGTCAAGACGCAATTTGAGCACCAGGTTTTCGTTGTCGGCAGGAGCCTCCAAAACCGAGAGGCTGTAGAGATTAATTGTTCTGCCTTCGTCGCGTTCGCTAACTCGACCGCGAACGCTCACCACCAAGTCGTTGCTAATGGTTGGCCCAACCTCAGAAAAGTTTTTACCCGAAAGCATGAACGTGATTTCGCCGTCAAAATCTTCGATGGTCACGTTGGCGTAAGGATTACCAGAGTTTTTTCCGATGCGGTTTTGAATACCCGTAATCAAGCCCGCCAGGCTAACGGTCTCGCCGTCTTTAATTTCTGATTTTTCTTTGGCTAGAAAAACACCGATCGAAAAATCGGAATTGCTGGCGAGCTGAGACTCACGACCACTTAGCGGGTGATCACTGACATACAGACCCAACATTTCACGTTCGTAAGCAAGTTTGGTTTTGTTGTTCCATTCGTCGACCTTTGGCACGGCCACCTGAATGGGGTCATCTTCGAATAGGTCACCGAACAGGTCAACCTGTCCGGTAGCTTCGTTTTTCTTGACACTCGCCTGCGCATCGACCGCAGACTCAAAGATTTGGTGCAGCGAACGGCGTGTATGACCCAACGAGTCGAATGCGCCTGACTTAATCAAAGATTCGATGGTTCGCTTCGTGCAAACGATTGCCGGAACCTTCTTCAAGAAGTCACCAAAAGAGGTGAACGCGCCTTTTTCTATGCGAGCGGCAACAATTGCCTCAACAACCGCCTCACCTACACCTTTGATGGCAGCCATTCCAAAGCGGATCGAATCGCCCTTACCAGTGAATCTGGCACCGGACTCGTTCACGTCTGGCGAAAGAACCTTGATGCCCATTCGGCGGCATTCGCTCAGATAGATTGCCAACTTGTCTTTAGAGTCGCCAACACTGGTGAGTAGCGCACCCATGTACTCTGCAGGGTGGTTGGCCTTCATGTAGGCCGTCCAATAAGAAATTACGCCGTAGCAAGCGCTGTGTGCCTTGTTAAAGGCGTACCCGGCGAATGGTAGCAGGGTGTCCCAGAGTGCCGTCACGGCTTCTTCTGTGAAGCCATTGGCATGCATTCCTTCGCTGAACGACGCTCGAAGTTTGTCTAGCTCGGCTGCATCCTTCTTACCCATCGCCTTACGCAGGACATCGGCTTGACCCAGGCTGAAATTCGCAACCTTTTGCGCTGCCGCCATTACCTGCTCTTGGTAAACGATTAGACCGTAGGTGAGGTCGAGAATCTCGGATAGCGGTTCTTTGAGGGTAGGGTGAATCGGCACATTTTCTTGAAGCTTATTTTTACGCTTGGCGTAGTTTGTGTGCGCATCAACACCCATGGGCCCTGGTCGATATAGTGCAATAGCAGCCGAGATGTCATCGAACCCGGTTGGCTTCATCTGGCGTAGCAACGAACGCATTGGTCCACCGTCAAGCTGAAACACACCCAAAGTGTCGCCGGCGCCAAGCAGCTTATAAGTCTTTTCATCGGCATCTAGGTCTAGTTCCTCTAGCACTGGAGCCTCATCGCCGTTGAGCGTGATGTTCGCGAGCGCATCTTCGAGGACAGTAAGGTTTCGCAGGCCCAAAAAGTCCATCTTCAAGAGGCCAAGCTTCTCGAGAGGCGGCTGGTCGAACTGCGTGATCATGCCGTCTTCGCCGTCACGCGTCATCAGCGGGATAACGTCGATTAGTGGCTCTTTAGATATGATCACACCTGCCGCGTGAACGCTGGTCGAACGCTTGAGTCCTTCGAGACCTTTTGCCAGCTCGAGAACTCGCTGCGCGTCGGGGTCTTGCGCAATGATTTCGCGCAGGTCGCTGGTTTCCTGGAAGCGCTTATCGGTTGGATCTTCGAGTACCGAAAGGGTGATTTCCTGACCGAGAACGGGTGGAGGGAAAGCCTTGGTGAGCTTCTCACCCATTGAGTACGGGTAGCCAAGAACTCTCGCCGCATCTTTAAGTGCAGCCTTCGCCTTGATGGTGTTGAACGTACCGATCTGCGAGACGCGGTCTTCGCCGTACTTCTGGTAGACGTAACGAATTACTTCGGCGCGGCGGCGATCGTCGAAATCGACATCGATATCGGGTAGCGAAACACGGTCTGGGTTTAAGAAACGCTCGAAGATCAGCCCGTATCGAACGGGGTCAAGGTCAGTGATGCCAAGAGCGTAGGCGACGATTGCACCGGCTGCCGAGCCACGGCCCGGCCCAACACGAATCCCTTGTTTACGCGCCCAACCGATGAAGTCGGCAACCACCAAAAAGTAGCCCGGGAAGCCCATCTGCTTGATCATGGCGATCTCATAGGCGGCTTGTTTAGCCTGAGCCTCGGGAATCCCATCTGGGAAGCGGCGCTCCATTCCTAGAGCGACTTCATTCTCAAACCAAGAGGCCTCGGTCTCACCCTCCGGCACCGGGAAGTTCGGCATCAGTTCGCGCTTAGGGAACTCAACTTCGCAACGATCGGCAATCGCGAGAGTGTTATCGCAAGCTTCAGGGTAATCCTTGAAAAGCTCGCGCATTTGAACTGCCGACTTCAGGTAAAAACCGGATCCATCAAACTTGAAGCGATCCGGATCGTTAAGGGTTGAGTTCGACTGAACGCAGAGCAAGGCCTCTTGGTACTCAGCGTCATGCTCGTGAACATAATGAAGGTCATTGGTCGCCAGCAGAGGCATTCCGGTTTCGCGAGCGAGGCGAATTAGTTCAGCTTCGGTGCGCTCTTCGATCTCGATGCCGTGGCGCATCAATTCGCAGTAATAGTTTTCTTTGCCGAAAATCTGCTGCATTTCGAGCACGGTTTCTACTGCGTCATCCCAGCGCCCAAACCTGAGCAACGTGGCGATTTCGCCAGACACGCAGCCGGTGGTTCCAATCAGACCAGCGCCGTATTTGTGAAGTAGTTCACGGTCGATACGTGGCTTATAAAACATGCCCTCCATGTAGGCAAGCGAGGATAACTTGAAAAGGTTGTACATGCCCTCGGTGGTTCTCGCCAACAAAGTCATGTGCGTGTAAGCGCCACCCGATGAAACATCGTCTCGGCTTCGATCGCCAAAATAGGTTCTCGTGCGATCAGAGCGATGGACTCGAGGGGCAACATATGCCTCCATGCCGATGATTGGCTTGATGCCAGCCTTCTTAGCTGCGTGGTAAAACTCGTAAGCGGCATGGACGTTGCCATGATCGGTCATAGCGATGGCTGGCTGCCCATCGGCAACAGCGGCGTCAATGAGCGGCTTAACTTTGGCCGCACCGTCGAGAATCGAGTACTCGGTGTGCACGTGAAGGTGCACAAAGGTTTCGTTTTTCTCAGTCATTTTCGCTTCATCTTGGGTTGGAATACCAAGAGTAACCGAACCGCGGCTAAGCGCTTCGCAGGCTCTCCAAAGCGTCAACTAAATCTGCCGGGTAGGCCGATTCAAACTCAACTGACTCGCCCGTTACCGGGTGTTCAAAACCCAACTTGACCGCGTGAAGCCACTGACGATCGAGCTTCAACTTTGCCGCCAAGGATGGGTCAGCCCCGTACATCGTGTCACCGACGAGTGGGTGCCTAAAGGCCGAAAAGTGCACGCGGATCTGGTGAGTTCTACCCGTTTCGAGGATTACCTCGACTAGCGAGGCAGCCCTCAGCATTTCGAGGGTCTGGTAATGCGTAACAGAGTCTTTGCCAACCTCGGCAACGTGAAATTTGTACTCAGATTTAGGGTGGCGGGCGATTGGTGCATCAAAGGTGCCGGCAAGCGGGTCGAGATGCCCCTGGACAAGCGCGTGGTAGGTCTTGTGCACCGCCCGATCGCGAAACGCCTGCTTGAGTCGCGAATACGCCAATTCACTCTTGGCTAAGACCATGAGGCCGCTGGTGCCAACGTCTAGGCGCTGAACGATGCCTTGCCGCTCAGCTGCACCTGAGGTACTCAACTGAATACCAAGGCTTAGTAGTGCACCTGGCACGGTTGGGCCAACCCAGCCAACCGATGGGTGCGCCGCCACACCCGCTGGCTTGTCGATGACTACAAGGTGGTCATCCTGGTAAATGATTTGGAACCCCGGAACTTCGTCGGCATTAATCAGCAGGTTGTTTTTGGGGGCCTCGAGATCCACCTCAACCAACTGGTCGGCGTTTAGTCGATCGGATTTTGAGAGAGCTTTGCCTGCCGAAGTCACTTTGCCGGCATCAACGAGTTCGGCAATAGCGGTTCTGGAGAGTCCAAGCATTTTGGCCACGCCGGCGTCAACCCGCGTGCCGGCAAGGCCGTCTGGTACCTGAAGAATCTTTAGTTCGCTCATTGACCTATTTTGTGACCGCGAAGGATGCGAATCATGACGATCGACATGGCCACCACGATGGCAGTGTCTGCCAGGTTAAAAATCGGGAACCCAAACGGCAACTGTAAGAAGTCGATGACTTGACCATTCGGAAACCCGGGTGCGCGAGTCACTCTGTCGACCAAATTGCCCGAGACTCCCCCGAGCAAAAGGCCAGCCGTGAGAGCCCAGCTTTTGGATTTCGTTTTGGGTCCAAACCACAGCAGGAGTGCAACTGCAGCACTTGAAAAAATGGTGAAAAGCCAGGTTTGCCCGTTGCCAATCGAGAATGCGGCCGAATCGTTTCTAACCAGGTAGAACTTCAAGACGTCACCGATGAACGGTACGGAGTGGCCGGGCTCGAGGAACCGCAATGCAAAAAGCTTGGCAAGTTGGTCCAAAACTAAGACCAGGGTGCCGACACCCAGGAATCTGTATAGCGAGCTGCGGGACACCAGTTAACCGAGAGCGGTCTGATTGCTTGACGGAGCTTCGGTTTCGAGGTCACGCAATTGCGCTTCAATGTAAGTCTTTAGCTTCAAGCGGTACTCGCGTTCGAAAGCGAGCAACTCTTGAATCTTGTGTTCAATTAGAGCCTTCTCTTGTTCGAGTCTGCCCATGTTTGCCTTGTGCTGAGCCTCGGCTTCACGGACGATACGGCTCGCCGTGGCGTGACCTTCGGCGATCAGCGCCTCACGCTTTTCTAGGCCCTCTTGCACGTGTTCGTCGTGTAGCTTGCGGGCCAGCTGTAGAAGGTTGTTGGTGTTGTTGCCGTCGAGAGCGCTCGAGTCGGCTACAGCCTCAGGGAACGCGCTACCTGGATCGACAAGGGCCGATACGGCAGGAATCGAAGTCGTAATTGAGCCGCCGCCGCGCTGAAGTTCGTTGATTCGGCCTTCGCTAGCGAGCAAGCGCTGGCGAAGATCTTCGTTCTCTTGGTTGAGGCGGCGAAGCTCGACAACGATTTCATCTAAGAAATCGTCTACTTCGTCTTGGTCGTAGCCTTCACGAAACTTCGTCGGCTGAAACCGTTTATTGACTACGTCTTCAGGAGTCAATGGCATGGTTACCTCACTTTTGCTTGAACGGTAACAAGATTACCGCATGGCCTGTTACAGGTGTTGTACGGCTGATGATGCGATGCTGACCAGCAACATCAAGATTGCCCAAGAAAGGTCGATACTCGCACCACCAAAACGAATATTGGGGACAACTCGCCTCATCGCCTTCAGCGGCGGCTCCGTCAGTGACCACGTAAGACGAATGATCAGGTGCATCAATGGCTTGGCCCTGAGTGTGGGGTTATTAAAGGTGATCAACTCGACGATGAGTCTCGCAAACATCACGTAGAAATAGGCCTGAAGCAAAAGCCACAGGATAAATCCGAAGATCGTCAAAGGATTACGGCTGGATTAGCAGGTCGTCGGTGTCAGCCGGGTTGCCGGTTTCTTCTTCGTTAACTTCAACGTGCTGAGGTGAAAGCAACCAAACCTTGTCGGTTACACGGCGCAGGTGACCGTACAGTCCCTCTTTGAGTCCGAGCATGTAATTGAGCATTTGCTTAGAGTCAACCTCTGACAAAGCTCCCATGTTTACGATCACAGGAATGCCCTGACGAAAGTTATCTGAAACCTCGGTGCAGTCCTTGAAGCTCTTCATCTCGACTGTGTAAATTTCGCTGAGGTCACCAGAAACCCTGCGTGGCTTTACAGCTACAGGGCGCGGCGCTTGACGCGCTGCTGGGGCTGACGAAGCTGGACCGGTTGGTGCTGCTTTCGAACCCTGGTTTAGACCGATGAACGAAACGATGGTGTCTTTAAAACTCATGGAAAATCCTCCTGGGTCAAGAATATTGCTAGTACGCGCGGTTACCTGTGATTGCGGTGCCGATGCGAAGGTGTGTCGCACCGTAATCGATCGCCAATTCGAAGTCATTGGACATTCCCGCCGAGAGATAAGTGGCGGCTGGGTGGTGAGTCTGAAGTTGAGCGCTGAGCTCGGCTAGTCGACCGAAATCCCGTTCCTCCTCGCCGTCGAGAGACGCCACGGCCATTAGGCCCAAAAGCCGTAGACCTGGCGCGGCTGCCACTTTGTCGGCGAATCCAAGGAGCTCGCCCTCGTTGACACCACCGCGGGCGGGGTCATCGGTAAGGTTCACCTGCACGAAGACATCAAGTGCGGTACGGCGTTCAACTGTCTGTTTGATGAGTGCATCTAATAGGGAGCCGCGATCCACCGAGTGAATAGCCGATGCGTATGAGACAACGCTCTTGACCTTATTCGATTGCAATTGGCCGATGAAATGCCAGTTCAATTCGAGATCTTTTACCTCTAAAGCCTTTGCCGAAGCCTCTTGATCTCGATTTTCACCGAAGTCGCGCACCCCGAGTGCGTATAAATCACGAACCATCGACGCCGGGTGAAATTTGCTAACCACAATTCGGGTTAGCGAATCGGACGAGCGACCATTTGCTTCGAGCCTCGCGCTGATGCGGGCATCGATCCCGCTCAATCGCTCTTCGAGCGAACTCATCTCAAGAAGTCAGGGATGTCCAGGTCGTCACCGAAAATACCGTCAGCTGGGCCTTCTGGATCTCTGACGATGTTGATGGCCGTGGTCTTTGGTGCGTCTTCTTCGACCGCCTCTGCCTTTGGAACACCCGAGAAGTACTCTTCGACGTCGGTGTCTGCGGCTTCGGTGTCGTCGGCGAACCAACTCGGAACTCTCGACGCTGTTTCGGCGGCCGGTGTAGCCGGCACGACTGGCGCGACAACTGGCGCGGTGACCGGTTCAAGTTTCGGCTCTGAAGAGACCATTGGACGAACTGCCATGCGCTTTAGCGGCAAACCGCCATCAAAACCAGCAGCAATGACCGTGATTCGAATCTCGTCGCCAAGGGTGTCATCGATGGTGCAACCGAAGATAACGTTTGCCTGCGGGTTCACGGCCTCCTGAACCATACGGGCAGCTTCATCAACTTCGTGGAGGCCAAGGGTCGAGGCGCCGTTAACCAGCATCAAGACGCCGTTTGCGCCGTCGATGCTTGCTTCTAGTAGCGGGCTGTGAATCGCTGCCTCTGCTGCGCGAACTGCTCGGTCTTCACCCTTTGCGACGCCGATACCCATCAGTGCGGTGCCAGATTGCTCCAGCACCGAACGAACATCGTTGAAGTCAAGGTTAATCAGGCCGGGATTGGCGATCAGGTCGGTGATGCCTTGCACACCAGCTTTGAGGATGCTGTCGGCAATTGCGAACGCGTTGTCTACGCTGACGCTCTTGTCTTCGAGAGCCAGGAGGCGCTGATTCGGCACAACGATAAGTGAGTCCACGGCTGCACGAAGGGTTTCGATTCCAGCCTCGGCCTTCGAGGCACGTAGTGGCCCTTCAAACGAGAAGGGCTTGGTTACTACGCCAACGGTCAGTGCACCCAGGCTCTTGGCAATTTCGGCAACGATTGGAGCAGCACCCGTACCGGTTCCGCCTCCCTCACCCGCGGTTACGAAAACCATGTCTGCGCCCTTGAGTGCAGCCTCGATCTCCTCACGGTGTTCCTCGGCGGCACGGCGACCCACGGCTGGATCTGCTCCGGCACCGAGTCCGCGAGTCAGGTCGCGACCAATGTCAATCTTCACGTTCGCAGCACTCATCAAAAGGTGCTGAGCGTCGGTGTTTACGGCAATAAATTCAACGCCGCGCAAGTCGCCTTCGATCATGCGGTTTACGGCGTTTACGCCACCGCCGCCGACGCCGACAACCTTGATGTCAGCTAGGAAGTTCTGATTTACAGCCACTTGGTTCCTCACATGGGTTTGCATCAAGTTTCAACCTCTACCTGAGGTTGAGCCGTGATGCGAAGTTTATTTATGCGCCTGAAAAGTAAGTCAAACTGACTCCAAAATGAGGTAGGCGCGCGGGCGTGTCGGCCTCTAGTAGCGAACGGTCGGTGCTTTTGGGGAGGAGACGTCGTAGGTAACCCGGTCAGACTTCTTCTGATGCTTGATCAATGCGAGTAAAACGCGGGCCTTCAGCGCCGCTTGCGTTGTGTCACCCCAGATGACCTTCTGACCAGCCATGCCACGAAGCGTGAAGGTTACCGAGTCCATCGACGGAGCACTGACATTGGCAACCCGCGGGTAAAGACTCAAAGGCAGTGCGAGTAACGCCTTGATCGCCACACCGAATTCGGGTGAAGCTCCCGGCTTGCCGGCTGCTTCCACTACCGGGTAGATATCTTTTGGCGAAGCCGACGCGATTCGCACACCAGCTGGGTCATAGAGAAACGAACCCAACGCAGATTTGATTATGCAGATTGGTTGACGTTCAACGATTCTGACCTCAAGAGTGTGGGGTGGCAGGTTAACCACCGAGACGCTTTGAATGAGAGAGAAATTTTTCAAATCCGCAGAGACGCCTTCAAGAGTTGCCTGCGGAAGCGGCTTGCCGAGTTGGTTTGATAACGCCGAAGTCAAAAGCTTCACGGGGATGCGGTGGTTGCCGCGAATTTCGATTTTTTCAATTGCCAACAGTGGCGAAAAAGCCGCGACAAGAACAAAGCTCAGAAGCAGCGAGACCGAAACAGCGGTTGAGAATAAGACAATGCGACCCAAACCACGCTTGGGGCGAAAGGCGACAACGCGGCTCTCCTGCCGTGGTGCCTTTCTGAGTTTCTCGGGCCTTGCGGTTTTAGGTGCTTTTGTCGGCTTTGTAGCTCTTAGAACGGGCTGTGGCCGCTTAGAAGCAGAAGGTCGCCCCTGAGGTCGTTTCAATGTTCCAAAGCCTCCAGAAGAGCTGGCACCATGCGATACACATCTCCGCAGCCCATCGTGACTATGAAGTCACCTTCGCTAGCAAGACTGGCTGCAACTGCTGGAGCGTCATCCCAAAGCGGCACGTAGTGAACCTTAGTCGGGTCGGTAAAAGAATCAGAAACGAGAGCACCGGTAACCCCTGGCTCAGGGTCCTCGCGCGCCGCGTAGATATCGAGAACCACGACCTGATCGCTAAGCGCAAGCGCCTCGGCGAACTCTTGATGCATCAACCTGGTTCTGCTGTAGAGGTGCGGTTGAAAAACCGTTATCAGTTTGCCTTGCCCAACAACCGCCCTTGCGGCAGTCAATGCGGCAACTACCTCGGTTGGGTGATGCGCGAAATCATCGTAAACCGACACTCCCCTTCGCTCCCCGTGAAGCTCAAAGCGTCGCTCTGTGCCTCCGAAGGTCGAGATAGCCTCAAGCGAAGCAGCGGCATCGAAGCCTAACCCGAGAAGTACCGCAAGCGCACCGGCAGCGTTTATAGCGTTGTGTTCACCCGGCACTCGCAGAGTCGTCGAATACTCCTGCCCAGCCACCTCAACTGTGAAGGCAACCCGAGCACCAGTGGCATCAATTTCGCTGAGACGCACAAAGGAGCCCGCAGCCCTGCCAAATGTGAGTACCTTCTTGGTGCCGAGAAGCTTAGTTACTGCTACTGCTCCGGCGTCGTCGCTACTGATGGCTACGAACTCCTTGGCGTTGTTTGCGAATTTCGCAAATTCGGCCTGAAACGCCTCAAGCGAACCGTAATGATCTAGGTGATCTGGGTCCACGTTCGTAATCAAGGCAATGGAAGTGTCGTAATGCAAAAACGAGCCGTCTGATTCGTCCGCCTCGATCACGAACAGATCGTCTTTACCCGCTGCCGCCGAAGCTCCAAGGGCCGCAATTACTCCACCGTTAACGAAGTTCGGGTCAACGCCAAGCTCAAGCAATGCCGTGATGATCATTCCGGTACTGGTGGTCTTGCCGTGCGCCCCAGCAACTGCGACAAGACGTTTTTTGGTTGTCAGATAAGCCAATGCCTGGCTCCGGTGAATGACCGGAATACCCCTAGCCTTCGCCAACAAGTACTCGGGGTTAGTTGGCCAGAGAGCCGAAGTAACGACCACGGTGTCTGGGTTACCTAAGTGAGCTTCGTCGTGACCGATAAAGATTTCTGCACCAAGTTCGCGAAGTGCTGCAACGTTTGAGGTGTCTCGAAGATCGGAGCCTGTCACTTTGTGACCCATCCCAATCAGGATGCGTGCAATTCCAGACATGCCTGAACCGCCGATACCGATAAAGTGCACCGTGCCGAGGTCTTGCGGGACTGGCTGCGAGAAATCTGGCTTAATCATTGAAATCCTTCTTCGATAAAGAGTAAAAGCGACTACCGCTTCAGGCCTGCAACCAAGCGGTACATTCGCTCCGCGCCGTCGCTAATGGCAACCAGTGCCGTTGACGCAGACATCGTTGCAATGCGCTTGCTGTCTGAGACGAGAGGCACAATCGTGCTGGCGACATAATCGGGCGTGAAGTCGGCGTCCTTCACCATAATCGCTGCCTCAGCCGCAACCGCTGAACGGGCATTGAGTGCCTGCTCGCCATTGCCAACGGGGTAAGGAACATAGATGGCGGGCAAACCAACGGCACTGAACTCAGAAACCGTGGCGGCACCCGCGCGCGCGACGGCGACATCGGCGGCGGCAATCGCCAGTTCCATGTTGTCGCAGTAGGAGATTCTGACGAAGTTTGCCTCGTGAACCTCGGGCAGTTCACTTCTTCCGCCGACGATGTGCAGCACCTGAATTCCGGCGGCGGTTAATACGTGTCTCGAATTAGCGATCGTCTCGTTGATGCGCTTAGCGCCAAGCGAACCACCCGTAACCAAAACTGTCACGGTGGATTCATCCAAACCAAAATGTTTCCGAGCGGAGGCCTTGTCGTAACCCTTCACGAGGTTCTCAATCTCCACCCTCAGCGGCATGCCGACGAGAACGGCATTCTTTAGCGGGGTGCCTTCGAACGCAACACCTACGGCAGCAGCCTTTTTTGAACCTCGCCTGTTGGCCATGCCTGGCAGCGCATTCGCCTCGTGAATGGCAAAGGGCACATTTTCGGCAACCGCCGCGTCGTACGCTGGCGCGCTCGCGTAACCACCAAAGCCGACGACGATGTCTACACCACGGCTCCTAATAAGCTCACGGACCTCAGAAACAGCTTTCCGATACTTAGCCGGAAACCCAAAGGCATATTTGTTGAGTCGGCGCGGGAATGGCAGCCTGGCCACGGTCACCAGCTCGTATCCACGTAGCGGCACAAGCCTAGACTCCAACCCTTCAGCTGTACCCAGCGCGATCACGACGGCATCTGGTTCGTGAAGTTTTATTCGATCGGCAAGAGCGAGCAACGGGTTTACATGCCCAGCCGTGCCACCACCGGCAAGGAGGTACGTGGTCATCGGAGCCGCCTTTGCGAGTTTGTTCCGTATTGACGTTCGGCACCGAGCACTAAACCGAATGCCCCCAAAAGCATTACCAGAGACGAACCACCGGCCGAAATCAATGGCAACGGAACACCTAGTACCGGCAGCCAGTCGAGGACCACAGCGATGTTGATTGTTGATTGGACGGCGATCCAAATCATCACGCCCTGAATCAAGAATCTAGAGAACGAGTCCGTGTTGTTTTCGGCGGTAAACAACAAGGTGTAAGTGAGCCAGACAAATAGTGCGACGATAAAAATCGAGAAGATTAGACCGCCCTCTTCACCGATGATTGCGAAGATAAAGTCGTTTTCTGCTTCGGGGATCCAAGACCATTTCAACTGCGACTTACCGAGACCGACACCCGTCCAACCACCTGAAGCGAAAGCCCACATGGCGTGATCCTGTTGCCAGTTGTATTGGTTCGGGTCTGGCCAATCCGGGTGAAGCCAAGCCATGATGCGGCCCATTCTTGAGCCACCCTGTTGCAAGGCAATCCAAATGCCCACAGCTAAGAATCCGGTTATGCGCCAAAACCAAACGCGTGGCATTCCCGCGAAAGTGAGCACGCCTACCAAAATGGCCACCATCACCATGGCGGTTCCCAAATCCTTACCGCCGAGAACTGTGCCGATCGCGATGATTGAAACCACGAACGGTTGAATCCAGGTTCTTGAAATCGAAAGCTCTCGATCATGGCTGGTTAGGTATTCGGCCAGGTAGAGGATCATGGTCAATTTGATGATCTCGGAGGGCTGGAGGTTAATGATTCCTAGGTTGATCCAGTTTTTGTTACCGTTCACCGAGTGACCGAGAACGGTGATGGTGAGAAGCTGCAAAACGATAGAGCCAACAAACAACCAGAAGATTTGACGCCGTAAAAAATCGAAAGGAATTAGCGCGGCAGCCACCATGACAAGAATTCCCAGGAGCGCCGATCGGCCCTGCGAAATGAAAATAGCGAAGCCACTGTTACCGGCCTTAATCGAGTCGATTGCCGAGGACGAAAGCACCATGATCAGACCGACCACCACCAGGAACGAGACAATGATTAGCAACGTATAGTAGCGCGGTGACTGACCGAAAAGGAACTTCTGAATTCCTGTTTTCGCTCGGTCGGCAAGGCGACCTCTCAACCTGGTAACCATCTGCTACTCCCCCGAAGCCTTTGCCGCTTCAGCGAACTTAAAACCGCGGTCTGCGTAGTCTTTGAACTGGTCCATCGAGGCTGCCGCCGGCGCAAGCAAAACGACATCGCCGGCTTGAGCGAACGCTAGGGCGCCTGAGGCAACCTGCGGCATCACTTCGTCGTTGTGTTCGGTCGTTATCTCGATTACTGGCACGTTCGGGGCTTCTGCTCTGAGAGCGTCCAGTACGAGCTCGCGCTCCTTGCCGATGACAATCACGCCGCGAAGCCGGTGTGCGTATTTTGCAACAAGCGGAGCGACATCTACGCCCTTGAGTAGACCACCTACAACCCAAACAATAGATTCAAAACTTGCGAGCGACGCGGCTGCGGCGTGAGGGTTGGTTGCCTTGGAGTCATCAATCCAGGTCACGTCGTTGTGCTCGAACACAACCTCGATCCGGTGGCGGTCGAGCCTAAAATTGCGGATGCCCGAGCGAACCGAATCGGCCGGAATACCAAAACTTCTCGCCAGCGCAGAGGCGGCAGCAACATTTGAAAGCAAGTGTGGGGTAATCACGCCAATCTGTGCGATGTCGTCGAGCGTGGCGAGTTCCTGGGCCTGGTCTCGTCGTTCTTCAATGAACGCCCTGTCACAGAGAATGTCTGAAACGAAGCCCAGTTGGCTGAGGCTCGGTGCGCCGACGGTAAACCCAATAGCACGAGCGCCCTCAACTACCTCCGCGTCGGCAACGAGCTGTTCGGTTTGAGTGTCCCCAACGTTGTAGACGCAGGCAACCTTGGTGTTCTGATAAACCTTGCCCTTTGCCAAGCGATAGGCCTCAAAGCCGCCGTGCCAATCGAGGTGATCATGGTCAATGTTCAATACCGCACTAGCGTATGGCCAGATTTCGCCAAGGTAGTGGAGTTGAAAACTAGAAAGTTCTACAACCAAGACGTCGAAACCTTCAGGGGCGCGGATGCAGTCCAAAATCGGTGTGCCAATGTTGCCACACGATTCGGCGCGCAAACCCGCTTCGCGAAGTATCGATGTAGTTAGTTGAACGGTTGTCGTCTTGCCGTTGGTGCCAGTCACGCACACCCACTCCGCGGGCTCGCCCACCTTGTCGCGCAAACGCCAAGCCAGGTCGATATCCACCCAAACGGGGATTCCTTGGCCCTTGGCCCAAGCGATGATCTCTGAGTCTGGCGGCACACCGGGCGAAGTAACCAAAAGTTCAGGCGCGAAGTCGACCAATTCACTTGGCAACCCGGCTGCGGCCGAACCGGTTACGTGTCGAACTTCTAAAACGTCAAGAATGTCTAGTTGCTCGGCGTCTGCCCTTTCGGCAAAAACCACCAAATCGCAGCCGAGCTCGGCGAGAGTATCGGCAACAGAAAATCCGGTAACGCCAAGGCCAAGCACTGCAACCTTTAAACCGCGCCAGTCACCGTGCCAACTGTTCAACTCACCTACACGCGTCAATTTATCCGTAGGTCCATTCGATGTAGAACAAGCCGATACCACCAAGGACACAGAGACCACAAATGATCCAGAAGCGGACAACGATTGTGATCTGAGCCCAACCCTTTTGCTCGAAGTGGTGATGCAGGGGGCTCATCAAAAACACGCGCTTGCCCGTGCCGGTGGACCACTTTGTGATTTTAAAAAATACTCGTTGAATGATTACCGAACCCGTAACAATCACGAAAATGCCGCCGATGAGGATCAGTAGGAGTTCGGTGCGAGACAAAATCGCAAGCGCTGCCAAAGCCCCACCGAGACCTAGTGAACCGGTGTCGCCCATGAAGATTTGAGCTGGCGAAGTGTTCCACCAAAGGAATCCGATCAAGGCCCCAACGACTGCTGAAGCGACTACTGCTAGGTCAAGTGGGTCACGCGAGCTGTAGCACTGAGCCAGCAAGTTACCCGGGTCGCAAGCCTGATTGAACTCCCAAAAACCGATGATCGCGTAAGCGCCGATGGCCATGATCGTTGAACCCGTCGCAAGACCATCCAGCCCGTCAGCGATGTTGACACCGTTTGAGGTCGAGGCAACCAAGAAGTAGATCCAAACGATGAAAAGAATCGTGCCGAGCACGGCTCCCCATGTGGCGATATCTAGCCAAGGAATGTCCCGAGTGAACGAGATCATTGTTGAAGCCGGAGTGATCCCGTGTTCGTTTGGAAACTGCAAGGCAAGAATCGCAAAAACGGTAGCGACCACACCTTGGCCAAGAATCTTTGCCCAGCCCGAGAGCCCCAGACTGCGCTGCTTGTGAACCTTCGTAAAGTCGTCTAAAAACCCGACGATTCCGAGCCCAACCATCATAAATAGAGCCAACAAAGCAGAAATGGTTGGTGTTTCACCGTTTATAGCCTTGGAAGAAAAGTATGCGATGACGGCGCCGCCGATAATCGCGATACCGCCCATGGTTGGCGTACCGCGTTTGGTGTGATGGGACTTTGGGCCGTCTTCACGAATGAATTGACCCCACTGAAGTTTTTTGAACAGCCAGATGAACGCCGGGGTTGCAAAAAGGGTGAATGCCAGCGAAATGCCGCCGGCCATCAGAATCGCTCTCAAATTGAAACCTCCATCAAGTCGTCACCCAAGTGGCGCAAATTAGCCGACTTGGACGACTTCACGAGCACAATGTCGCCAGCCACAAGCATTCCACGAAGTGCCGCCAAAGCCTCGGTAATCGTGTCGAAGTATTTTGATTCGCCGTCCCATGAACCTTCTTGACTTGCACCCATGTGGATCAGTTTTGCGCCAGCGCCAACGACAATCACTTGGTCGATATTCAGCCTCACCGCGAGGCGGCCCATCGCATCGTGTTCCAGAGCAGAGAACTCACCTAGTTCGGCCATCTCCCCGAGGACGGCGATGGTTCGATGACCCTGTCGCCCAAGTTGAGCGAGGGTCTGCAGAGCGGCCTTCATAGAGTCAGGCGACGCGTTGTAGGCGTCGTTGATTACGAATACACCATCAGGCCGTTCACCGAGTTGCATGCGCCAACGCTCAGCCAATGGCATTTTTTCGAGGGCGGCAATCGAAGATTTACGGTCGAGACCCAGAACGTCGGCTACCGCGAGGGCCGCGGCCGCATTCATGAGCTGATGTTCGCCAAGAATCTGAAGCTTAATCGGCTCAGCAGCGCCGTCTGGGAACACGATTGTCGCGCTTGTACCTTCGAGCGAGAGAGCAGGATCATCGATTCGAATTGCAGCCGATTCGCCGGTGCCAAAAGACAAAGTGTGCGCCGTGGTTAGCTCGGTGGTTGAAGCGACAAGGGCATCGTCCGAGTTATAAACCAGTGTTGCTGCAGGTCCCAGTTCGCGAACGAGTTCGCTCTTGATCTTTAGCGTTGTTTCAATTCCGCCAAATTCCCCGGCATGCGCGAGGCCAACCTTCAGGAGAACTCCAATGTCTGGCTTCGCAATCTTGGCAAGGTACTCGATGCTGCCAACGCCACCTGCGCCCAATTCGGCAACCAGGTACTTGGTTTGAAGATCAATCTTCAAGATGGATATCGGCGCACCGACCTCGTTGTTATAGGACTCGATTGGCGCAACGGTGGGGCCAGCAAGCTGAAGAATTTCGCGCAACATGTTTTTGGTGCTGGTTTTCCCGTTAGAACCGGTGATTCCGATGACTTTGATTCCAGTTTGAGCGCGGACTCTTCGCAAAACATCTGCCGCGAGTCGGCCAAGGGCTAGGACGGCGTCGCCAACCAGAATCTGAGGCACTGCAACGTCAAGTTCACGTTCGACAATCAAGGCAACCGCTCCGGCGGTAATTGCCGCCTCAGCAAAATTGTGTCCGTCTGTAACCTCGCCGGGCTTACACACAAAGAGCGAACCGGCAGAAACCAGCCTAGAGTCGGTCTCGACCGAACCAGTGACAGCTAGCTCACGGCCGATGAGCCTGCCGCCAACCGCTTCGGCGATATCGTGAAGCCCGAGTTGAATCATGCCCAACCCGCATTCTTAAGTGCTTCTCTGGCTAGAGCCCTCGCCGAATAAGGTGTGCGAACGCCACGGATGTCCCGGTAATCCTGATGCCCTGGGCCTGCCCAGAGAATCGCGTCGCCTTCAACAGCAAGCGAAACTGCCTTCACAATTGCATCTTCGGGAGGTGAAACCTCATAAATCTCAAGATCTGGGCGAGCTGCGCGTGCCGAGTCGACTAACACCTTGCGAATGCTCGCAGGGTCTTCAAATCGAGGGTGGTGGTCGGTGATAACCAGAATGTCGCAGTTTTCCGCCGAAACACTCGCCATGGCAGGGCGCTTGGACGCATCGCGATCGCCGTCTGCACCGAAAAGCATGATCACTTTGCCGGTTGTTACTTTGCGGACGGCCCTGAGGGTGTTCAAGAAGGCATCTGGGCTGTGGCCGAAATCGACGTAAACGTCTGGCCCACTCTCGCCACTAACGCGCTCAGTGCGCCCTGGCAGGTAGGCGTGGATCCCGCCGGCAATTGCTTCACGGATCCGCTCAGCGGTGAAACCTGCTTCTATCAACATGGTGATGGCTAACCCTGCATTTGAAGCCATGTGAGCGCCGATGATCGGTAACCAGGATTCAATTTTGGTGCCGTCGGGTAGGCGCACCGAAAATCCCGTGCGAGCCGGAATTTCTTCGGTAACTGTAACCACGAAGTCTGCTGGCTTGCCAGTTGCAACCGTGACAAATGGAATATTCGCAAGAGTCGCAAATTGCTCACCATATGCAGAATCGAGGCAAATTACGCCACGCTCGGCAAGCTTTGGCTGAAACAACTGGGCTTTCGCGGCCAGGTACTCACCCATGTCGGCGTAGTCATCAAGATGGTCGTGACTCAAGTTGGTGAAACCGACCACGTCAAAGTGCATCCCGTCGATGCGGTGTTGCGTCAAAGCCTGAGCAGACACCTCGATCGCAACCGAAGTAACCTGGGCCTCACGCATGCGGGCGATCAAGGCTTGCATCTCGGTTGATTCTGGAGTGGTTAGCCGTGACACGATTACTTCACCAGCTATGTGGCGCTCCGCCGTAGAAGTCAGACCAGTCACTTGCCCGAGCTGACGCAGGATTGCTTCGAGAATGTAACTCGTCGAAGTTTTGCCGTTCGTCCCAGTCGTACCAAACATTAGCGGCATCACCTTTGGGCGATTCCCGTATACGAAAGCGGCTAGATCACCCAGGTGGAGCCTCGGTTGATCGAGCAACAAGATCGGCACCGAAACATCCTTTAGGAGCTCCAGCCCGGCTCTGTCGGTAATAATCGCCGCAGCACCTTGATCCAGGGCCTTAGGCACGAAATTTGCACCATGGGTTTTTAACCCCGGCATCGCAACAAAAAGGTCGCCTTTGCGCAGGTCATTGGTGTTCATGCTGATACCGGTTACCCGCACCTTGGTATCACCAGAAACCATCTTCAAAGAAAACTCACGAACGAGATCAGCTAGTGCAACCGGTTCAACCAGCTCCGGTCTCAAAATTGGTGGAATTTGCTCTTTCATCGTGCTACCAATCCATCAATATCGGTTTTGACTTGGTTGTTGATGGTGGAACCCCGCCCATCAATAGAGCTTTTTTCATGATGTACCTGAAAGACGGTGTGGCACCGAGCGATGTGCTCACGGTGCGCGGTTTGAAGAAGGTTACGGCGACGACGTACTTGGGGTCTTCAACCGGCGCCATGCCGATGAATGAGACAGCGTGGAGGTAGCCGTAGCCAATCCCGTTGTCGTTAGAGATCTGGGCGGTGCCTGACTTACCAGCTACTCGCCACTCCGAGAGGCTTGCCGTCTTTCCGATACCGCCGTACTCAACAACCTTTTCGAGCATTGCGAGAGTTTGAGTGGCCGTGCTCTCCGAAATGACTCGAGTTGGCGCACCAACCGGCACCGGGCTCAGGTTTCCGCTCGAATCGCGGCAACCATCGACCAGCACGGGCTGGAGGCGTACACCCTTGTTTGCGATCGCTTGATAGGCCATGGCCATCTGGATCGGAGTCACAGAGACACCTTGGCCGAACATCGAAACCTTGTCCGTGGTGCCATCCCAGAGGCTCGCCGGGCGCAAAATACCGCTCGCTTCACCTGGGAAGTTAACGCTGGTCTTCACTCCGAAACCGAATTTCTTCATGTAGTCGTATCGAACCTGTTTCGGAATCGCCTGCCCGATGTTAATGATTCCGGTATTCGACGAGTCCCTGAGTACACCGGTGAGCGTGAGGTGCTCGGTCGGGTGGTTGTGTGAGTCGTAGACAACCTGCCCAGGAATCTTCATGCTGTATGGCGCAACCGTCTTGGTGGTTGGTGTTCCCCGTCCAGTATCGATCAGCGTGGCAGCGGTTATCGTCTTCATGGTTGAACCAGGCTCGAAGGAAGTTTCGAAGATGCGCGACTTTCTAGAGTCATCGGTTGCCACACCGAAATCGTTTGAGTCAACCGATGGCGCCTCGGCAGCCACAAGAATCTTGCCGGTCTTCACCTCTATGACAATCGCGGTCGCCCAGTCAGCACGGTAACGCTGAACCTCGCTATAAAGCTGATTCTGCGCCAGGTACTGCAGATCTTTATTGATAGTTAATTGAACAGTTCTGCCGTTTTCGGCACGTTGAGAGACAACCGCGCTACTCGGGATTCTTATGCCGTCAACGCCGCGCTGATATGTCTCTTGCCCATCGACACCGGCAAGACAAGAGTTCATCTGGCGTTCAATGCCGGCCAGCGGCATGCCATCAACACCGACGAAGCCCACGACGCCACCGGTCGTAGCCCCCTCTGCGTAGGTGCGAGACAGGATTGGGTCGTAATACAACCAAGGCAACTGCAGGTTTTGAAGAGCTCGATACTGCGCCGCCGAAACTCCCTTGGCGAGGTTCGAGTAAACTCCGTTGCCCGAGATCTTCGAAAGAATTTCTTCTTTAGTGGCGTGCAAAATGCGAGCAATCTCGGCTGCCTGCTGATCGACCGTCAATGTCACGTCGTTACCGTTTCGAACGGCGTTGATTGGGCCGACATTCTTTGGAGCGGCGTTGATGTCGTAGGTGTAAACCGAGTGGGCCAGGACGTTACCGTTTGCGTCGATTATGTCGCCGCGAAGAGCCTGGATCGTCCTAGTCTTCGAACGCGATTCTTTTGAAACCTTATTGATAGCGCCGGCGTCAACAACTTGGTAGGCAAAAAGCCTAAAAACCAGCAAGAACGCAAAGACTGCAATGCTCGCGGTAAAAAGTCTTCGGCGTTTTCTGGGGTCGCCAGGCGTCAAAAGAGTCACTTGCCTAGCCTCCGCGTTTTAGTGAGTTGGCGAAACCGGTAGCTCGCCTGCACTCAAAGTTACTGGCGCAGCGGGCAGTTGCTCGGTAACGACATTGTTGCTTACAGCAGCAACAGTTGGGGTTAGGTGCGAACGGGTTGTCATTGCTGCGTTTGGCACGAGGTTGCGAGAAACCTGGTGGTTTGCGTCAAAGTAGGCAGCCTTAGGTTTTCCGATCAGGGACTGGTCTGATAGGCGCAGAAATACCGGGCTGCTGTTTGGGATCATTCCAAGCGACTGTGCAGTGTTGGCGAGGTTCTGGTTGCTGGCAAGCGAGTCAACCTGGGCAGAAAGAATATCGCTCGAGGTGGTCAATTCGTGGCGCTGTGCCTTTAGGTTTGCCATCTCGTATGCACCCTGGTCGGTCAAAATACTCAAGACCAATTGGGTTAGGACGATGGCCACAAGACCAATAACCACGGTCACACCGATGCGCATGCGCGTCGAAGACACCTTCGGCAATGAACTAAGGGTTGGCATTGCGAAGGTTCTCTGGTTTAGCTGAATGGCGCTCATGCTGCCTGCCTAATCTTTTGTGCGGCACGGATCTTCACCGATGCCGAACGTGGGTTGTTTTCGATTTCTGTTGGGGTTGCCGCTTCTGCGCCCTTGGTGATCAGGCGCAACTGTGGTGCGTGTTCTGGGAGTTCGATTGGGAGGTCCAGCGGTGCCGACGAAGTCGAAGCAGCAACAAGCGCCTGCTTCACGATTCGGTCTTCGAGCGAGTGGTACGACATAACCAAGATCCGGCCATCGATGGCGAGAGCGTGAATGGCGCGAGGCATGGTTGCCTTTAGGACGTCGAGTTCTTCATTCACTTCGATACGCAACGCCTGAAAAACTCGCTTGGCGGGGTGACCGGTGCTTTTACCTGGGATGAAAGGCACGACTTTGGCAATCAGCGCAGCCAACTCGGTACTAGTTTCGAATGGCTTTTCGGTGCGAGCACTGACGATCGCCTTGGCGATCGCCTTTGAGTAACGCTCTTCGCCGTATTCAAAAAAGATTTTTGCCAGCTTCTCTTCGCTGTAGCTGTTTACGACCTCGGCGGCGGTCTTCCCCTTAGTCGAGTTCATGCGCATGTCTAGAGGCGCTTCGTAACTGTATGCAAAGCCTCGTTCGCGCTCATCAAGCTGCATCGACGAAACACCCAGATCAAGCAGGATCGCGTCTACGTGCTTGATGCCAAGTTCCTCGATGGCTTCATCGATGTTGTCGTAGGTGGTGTTGACGAAGTCAATTCGACCTTCGAAAGGTTTGAGGCGTTCGGTGGCAAGGGCAATCGCTTGTGGGTCTCGATCAATGGCCACAACGCGAATGTTCGGAAATCTTTGCAAGAAGGCTTCGGTGTGGCCACCGAGACCGAGTGTGCAGTCAACGAAGACGGCACCGGGCTTGCGCAGCGACTCCCCTAAAACCTCGACAGCGCGCTCTAGCGCGACTGGTACGTGGAGTTCCGAGATTTGCTTCGACATGAGGTTTCCGGTTTCTTCGTTTAGAAGATTCCCGGAATCACCTCCTCGTCACGATTCGCGAAGAGCTCGTCTTGCTCGGCAAGGTTGGCTTCCCAAAGTTCCGATGACCAGATTTCCACCTTGTTGTTGTTTCCGATCACGACAAGGTCGCGCTCGAGTCGGGCGTATCCGCGCAGGTGGTTGGGGATACCGATTCGCCCCTGCTTGTCGGGAACCTGGAGCTCGGCGGAGGCCATGAAGTTTCTTACGTAGTCGCGCGCCGACTTGGTGGTGACCCTCGCCTGCTGAAGCTGCTCGGCGATGCGCGCGAATTCACTCGCGGTGTAAACCGAGAGGCAGTTGTCCTGCCCCTTGGTGATGTATAGGGCGCCGTCGGTCAGCTCACGAAACTTTGATGGAATCACGAGGCGACCCTTGTCGTCCAACTTTGGTGTTGTTGTACCTGAAAACATGATCGCCTCCTTTCTGAACCCGATTACTCCACTTTACTCCACTTATTCAACAAAACTGCGCATTTTGGCTAAATTTTGAGCATAAAATTTGGTAACAACCGCATGACAAAAGGAACATAGACGTGTGGTTGAAAATGGAGTCATTTTCACAAACTTGGCAATTTTTGGGCAAAAAAAAGACCCCGCGCGGGGCGTTAGATCAAGCTTTACGTCTGGAGCTCGCTAGCACCAGGCCGGCACCCATGCCTAGAAAACCGAGCAACCCGAGGATCGGAACCCTTGAAATCACTGCAAAAACCAGCACAGTCAGGCCAGCCACCGAGACCAGTAGACCGAGCAATAGCCGGCGTGGGCCAAGCTCGGTGGCAGAAAGTGGAGCAGCCGCGGCACGTCGTGGCGAACCGAGGGACTTTTCAAGTTCCTCAAGAAGTTTGCGTTCGCTGTCAGAAAGGGCCATAACAAGATTCTAAGCGCCAAGAAGTTAGGCTATTGCTGTGAGCGAAACCCGTGTACTACTCGACCTTGTCCAAAAGCAATTGGACGAATTTTGCGCTGAGCGCAGGGTTGAGTTTGAAGCAATCTCACCCGATCTTGTCCCAGTGGTTGACTACACAAACTCACTGCTGGGTGGAGGCAAAAGATTCCGCGCCCTCTTCTGCTACTGGGCCTGGGCCGCAGCGCTCGACGACGCGATTCAAAAACAAGACGAACCCCAACGAGCGAAATCAGCAAGCGCGATGGTGGGCATTTGCGCTTCGCTTGAAATGTTTCACGCCGCCGCGCTCGTGCACGACGACCTCCTAGACCAATCAGACACCAGAAGAGGTGCGCCAAGCATTCATCGCCGGTTCGAAACGCTGCACCGCGAATCTGGCTGGGTTGGCAGCGCCGAGCGTTTCGGTGTAGCCGGTTCGGTTTTGGTCGGCGACCTAATGCTCGGTTGGTCAAGTGAAATCTTTGGTAACGCTCTCCTGGCAGCACCAAACACAGACAGCGAATCAGCGGCTCGCGCCGAATTTAGCAAAATGCGCGTCGAAGTCATGGCTGGCCAGTATTTGGACGTCCTAGAAGAAAATGCCGCACCAACTAGGCCAATCGAGGAGGCCGTTGGTCGAGCTAACAGGGTGATTCTCTACAAAACCGCAAAGTACTCGATCGAAGCGCCACTGCTGATCGGCGCGGCATTCGCCGGCGCCAGCCCAGCGACCCTTCGAGGACTCTCGGCTTTCGGAATCCCCCTAGGTATGGCTTTTCAGCTTCGCGACGACGTCCTCGGGGTTTTTGGCGACCCTGAAGTGACTGGTAAACCGATTGGTGACGATCTTCGCGAAGGAAAACGCACTGTCCTGGTGGCACTCACCAGACAGTCACTTTCTTCTGGCAGCGGCACGCTGTTCGATGAGCTACTTGCCGCCCGCGACCTCACCGGCGAACAGATCGCCTTCTTGCAGCAGACAATCATCGGATCTGGCGCATTAGCCAAAACCGAGCGAATGATCGAAGAATTGGCGAACGAAAGCCTCGCCGCACTTGAGATATTAGAAATTGACGCCTACGCAAAGGGCCAATTGCAGGAGCTTGCGCTAAAAGTTATTAACCGCGCTTCTTAGAACGCTAGAGACTGGGCTACGCGCCTGACTTCGGACTTACGCCCCTCAAGCAAAAGATCAATCGGTTTACGCCCAATCGAATCCTCGACTCGGTAAAGCCATTCAACCGCTGTCTCTGAATCAAAACCCGCGTCGATGAGAACCAAAATTGTTCCCCGCAGACTTGGCAACGGTTCACCACTCTCAATCAGGTGGGCGGGGATCTTTTGAACGCCGTCAAAGCGCACCGAGAACAAAACGTGTTCCTCGATGTAACGCCTGACCTTACCCAAAGGTACGTCAAGTCGTTCGGCTACCTCAGGTACGGTTAGCCACTGGTCAACTGAATCGAATGCTTTAGTCACCCTTCAAGAATGGCACACCAACCAACCTCAGTAGAAACATTGTTTTGGCATGCCACGATAGAGACGATGACTTTCGAAACCTTGCCCGCCGGCTCCGTACTCTCGGGGCGCTACCGAATTGACGCTTTCCTCGCCGAAGGCGGCATGGCATTCGTCTACCGTGCGCACGATCTTCGCCTCGAGCGCGATGTGGCAATCAAAATTGTCAAGGACGAGTTTGCCAATTCGACGAACTACCTAACCGATTTCCTGAATGAAGCAAAGCTCGCCGCTCGAGTAAACCACCCAAATCTGGTTAATGTTTTTGATCAGGGTGTGGACGGCGATTTCGACTACCTCGTTATGGAGCTTGTCGAAGGTAAAACCCTTCGAGAGATTTTGGCGAAGTTCGGGATGATCGAAGCGTCGAGAGCCCTTGACGTTGTTGCATCGGTACTCGCTGGGCTTTCTGCACTTCACAGGGCAGGCATAATTCACCGCGACGTTAAGCCAGAAAACATCATTTTGGCTAACGATGGCCGCATCAAGTTGACCGATTTCGGGCTTGCCAGACCAAGCCACGTTTCGCAGGCCTCTGGGGCTCCCCTGTTAGGCACCGTGGCTTATATCGCACCCGAGGCCCTACGCGGCGAAATCATCGACTCGAGAAGCGACGTCTATTCGGTTGGTGTCGTGCTTTATGAACTCCTAACTGGCAAACAACCATTTAACGGGGCTGACTCGAAAGACGTGGCCCGAGCACATTTGCAACAGCGTGTGCCGTTGCCCAGTGCGTCCAACCCGCGGGTACCTTCGAGCGTTGACGCTTTCGTACGCAAAGCCACCGAACGAGACGCTTCGCAACGGTTCGAGTCGGCGGGTTCGATGCTCGCCGCGCTAAAGGAAACGTCGAGCAAAACACGGGTAGATAACCAAACTCGGGTAATCCAGAATCAGACCGCGGCAATCGATAATAAGACCGAACTAATCGCTGCCCCCGAACTCAGCGAACTCGCCGGAGAACCCAAAAAGAGCCACAGATTTGCTCTGTGGCTGACGATGTCGGTCGCAGCGGTGTTGATTGGTCTCGGCTCGGGGCTTTGGTTCGGAGTTGGCCCTGGTGCGGTAATCACCGTGCCAGACCTGGTAAACATGACTGCCGCCGAGGCGACAAGTGCCACCGAAATGTTGCCAATCAAGCTTCAAACGCTGGACGAAAACAGCGACGCTCCAATCGGAACCGTCACACACACCGACCCGGTAGCGGGCGGGTATCTGCTCCGCGATTCGACGCTGAAGATTTATCTCTCAATTGGCCCGAAGATGAACACCGTCCCCGACATTCATGGCAAAAACCTTATCGAGGCGACAGCTGCACTGAGAGCTGCAAACTTTTGGATTGGCAAGACCTCTGAAGCGTTCAATGCCGAACCACTTGGTGCCGTTTACGATTACACGGGCTCAGACGGCGCCGTCCTCAAAGACGGTTCAGCTGTCGATCTAAAGATATCTCTCGGACCAATCCCCGCCGTGCAAGGGATTTCGCTCGAGGTGGCGAAAGCGACACTCACAGCCGCAGGAATACAAATCGGTCAGGTCACTCTTGCATACAGCGACACCTACGCAAAGAACCAAGTTATTTCTTTGGTTCCAAACAGCGCAGAACTAACCAAGGGTGGAGTCGTCGACCTAACGGTCTCTAAGGGAACCAATAAAGTCATCATGCCAAAGGTGATTGGCGAAACCATTTCGGCGAGCAAGTTCGCGCTTGAACAACTTGGCCTAAAGGTTGTGGTTGACACCAATCAACTCACTTCGCGCTGGGGCATCGCCAAAGTAAAAAGCGCATCAGCAGCGACTGGCGCAACCCTACGAATTGGTGACAGCGTCACCATCGTCTCGCATTAGCGCTTGGTTAGAGACTCGCTAACCAAGAACGCCAACTCGAGTGACTGGCTGTGGTTTAGCCGTGGGTCACAAAGCGACTCGTAACGCTCTTCGAGTGTCCCCTCGTCGATGAGTTCAGAACCGCCGAGACATTCCGCTACGTCGTCACCGGTGAGCTCTACGTGCACACCGCCTGGGAACGTCCCAGCGGCGCGATGAACCTCAAAGAAGCCTGCAACTTCGTCCATTACGTCATCGAAGCGACGAGACTTGTAGCCGTTCTTGGTCGTGATTCCGTTCCCGTGCATAGGGTCGGTGATCCAGAGCGGAGTTGCACCCGAATCCTTGACCGCTTCGACGAGCTTCGGCAGCTCTTCACGAATCTTCGAAGCACCCATGCGACTAATAAAGGTCAGGCGGCCAGGCTCGCGGTTTGGGTCAAGTTTTTCGATCAGCGAAAGCACATCCGAGGTCGATGTGGTTGGGCCGAGTTTCACGCCGATTGGGTTTCGAACGCGCGACAAAAAGTCGACGTGCGCTCCATCGAGCTGACGAGTTCTCTCACCAATCCAGACAAAGTGGCCACTCAGATCGTATGCGCCACCGGTGCGCGAATCGATCCTGGTCATTGGGCGTTCGTAGTCGAACAACAACGCTTCGTGGCTGACAAAAAACTCGGTGGTTCGCAGTTCTTCGAAATCTGCACCGCAAGCAGCCATGAACTTGATAGCTCGGTCGATCTCTTTCGCCAGCGAAAGGTATTTAGCGTTTACCGGGTTGTTCGCAAAACCTCGATTCCATTCATGAACCGAGCGCAGGTCTGCAAAACCACCCTTTGTGAAGGCGCGGATCAGGTTAAGTGTTGAGGCTGAGGTTTCGTAGGCCTGAAGAAGTCGCTGTGGGTTTGCGGTACGTGATTCTAGGTTGAAGTCGTAGCCGTTCACTGCATCGCCGCGGTAAGCCGGCAAGGTTAGGCCCTCACGCGTTTCATCATTTGAAGAGCGGGGTTTAGCAAATTGACCGGCCATACGACCCATCTTTATCACGGGCATCGAAGCGCCGTAGGTCAAAACAACGGCCATCTGCAACATTGTCTTTACTCGGTTGCGGATCTTCTCAGCCGTAGCATCGGCAAAGGTTTCGGCGCAGTCGCCGCCCTGCAAAAGGAACGCTTTACCAGCGGCGGCATCTGCCAGTCGGTTTCGAAGCAAATCAACCTCACCGGCAAAGACCAGCGGGGCACGTTTCGATAGCTCAACCTTGGCGGCATCAAGCGCGGCTAGGTCAGGCCAGGTCGGCTGTTGAGCAGCAGGCAGGTTGACGTAGTTGTCTAGACCAGCGGTGGTGGCATCGGTTGCATTTACGAGATTCAAGGTTTCCGCCTACCTGGCACGTGCCAGTTTTTCTTTCACCGATGAGGCATATGCGTCCACGTATTCCTGGCCGCTGAGCTTCATCAGCTCGTACATGATCTCGTCCGTCACTGCACGAAGAACAATTCTGTCGCCCTCCATGCCATCGAATCTTGAGAAGTCGAGGGGTTCACCCACGACGATTCCGATGCGACGGATGCGAGGAAGTCGTTTACCGATCGGTTGCACCTTTTCGGTGTCGATCATTGCCACCGGCAAAACCGAAACTTTGGCTTCTAAGACCATTCGAGCGATACCGGTGCGGCCACGGTAAAGGCGGCCGTCTGGGCTTCTGGTGCCTTCTGGGTAGATACCCAAGACCTGTCCCCCACCGAGAACCGTGAGGCCGGTGTTCAAGGCAGCCTCAGAGGCCTTGCCCCCAGATCGATCGATAGGCAGTTGGCCGGTTCCTTTGAAAAACCAGCGTGTTAGTGCGCCTTTAATTCCCTTGCCGGTGAAGTACTCACTTTTCGCCAAGAAGACCAACGGGCGTCGCGACTGAAGGGGCAAAAAGATTGAGTCGCTAAAAGATAAGTGGTTGCTCGCAAGTATCGCCGCACCTGAATTTGGGATGTTCTCCATTCCGCGCACCCACGGGCGAAACAGCAGCTTGAGCAGCGGCCCGAGTAGGAGGTTTTTGAGAATGAAGTATGCCATCAGGGTTTAACTTTACTCGCTGACTAGTTCAATACGAGCGAGATCGGCGGCGCCGACAACGCCGGCATCGTTCACAAGTTGTGCAGCTTCGATCCGAAGTTCAGGCCTGAAGCCTCTTGCTGGCAGGTGTTCGAGGTAGGCCTTGCGAATCGGCTCAAGCAATAGGTCGCCAGCCGCACTCACTCCCCCGCCGATAACCACAAGTTCCGGGTCGAGCACAGCAACGAGAGATGCGACTGCGCGACCAAGCATCGAACCTAAGTCTTCAAGAAGTGCCAGAGCGCCAGGGTCGTGTTCGAGAATTGCCCGATAAACCTCTGCCCCGGTAAGCGTGCCCACTTCTCTCTCTAGCTCAGCGAGGCGTCTACCCTGAGGTTCACCCGAGGCAGAAAGAGCCTTGGCAGCCTTCAGTAGCGCAGTTCCCGAACCGTAAGACTCAAGGCAGCCCTTCTGCCCGCAGCCGCAGAGAACGCCGTCTGGAACCATATTGATGTGCCCAAGTTCGGCGGCGATTCCGAAGCCACCCCGAAGCATATGACCGTCGACGATCACCGCACCACCCACGCCAGTACCAACAGTGAGCATGATCATGTGCTTCACGCCAATCCCGGCACCAAAGCGATACTCGGCCCACCCTGCGGCATTGGCGTCGTTATCAATGAATACTGGAATGCTCAAACGTGAAGCCAATTTTGCCTTGAAAGGCTCGTTGCGCCAGGAAAGATTTGGTGCATACATGATGGTCGCTCGGTCTGCATCTATGAAGCCAGCGGCAGCGATTCCGGCAGCGGCAACTTCAACGCCGGCAGATAGTTCCTCAACGAGCGCAACCACCGCATCTGCGATCGCGTCTGGGTCGGAGGCCGGAGTTGGAACCTTCAGTTCACGCACAATCTTGCCGTCTTCAGAAACCAGAGCGCCAGCGATCTTCGTGCCACCGATATCGATACCTATTGCATACATAGTGAACAAGTTTAAAGGTTTAGAGTTACTAGAAATCCAACATCGGCTTTTTGTTAGAAGGAACCCATGATGAAGACATACGACTTACCGCCGCTTGTCGTCTCTGACGATTCTTTCAACATCACAGATCTGCTTGTCGACAGAGTCAAAAAGACGCCTGCGCTAGTGCTGTTTTCGCGCCAGGACGACCAAAAGAAGTGGTTGCCAATCACTGCGGCCGAGTTCTTGACCGAGGTAATTGCTGTCGCCAAAGGCCTAGTAGCCTGCGGCATTCAGCCGGGCCAGGCTGTGGCGATCATGAGCCGAACCCGTTACGAGTGGTCGCTTATCGATTTCGCCATCTGGTTTGCCGGTGCAGTCTCGGTGCCAATCTACGAATCCTCTTCGCCAGCCCAGATGCAGTGGATCATCTCAGACAGCGACTCTGTTGCCGTGATTCTCGAGACCAACGAACACCAAACTCGCTTCTATCAAATCAGCGCATCAGTGCCACTGGCGCAACAGGTGTGGGTTCTTGAAGAAGGAGCAATCGCGACCCTGAAAGAGCGCGGACGCGAGATCCAAGACTCAGAAATCGAGCGCCGCCGAAAGAGTGCCAAACTGCACGACCTGGCAACTTTGATTTACACCTCAGGAACTACTGGCAAACCAAAGGGCTGCGAGCTGCTTCACCGTGGTTTTGTTGAGCTCAGCAAAAACGCAACCCTGGAGATCCCCGAAGTTCTCGCCGAAGGTGGCGCAACTTTGATGTTCTTGCCTCTGGCTCACGTTTTTGCCCGCTTTATCGAAGTCCTAGCCGTCCACGCAGGTATTCGCGTCGGGCACCAGCCAGACGCAAAAGACGTTGGCCCAGCCATGGTCTCGTTCAAGCCAGACTTCCTTCTTGCCGTGCCACGCGTGTTCGAGAAGGTTTATAACGCCGCCGAACAAAAGGCAGAGGCCGGTGGCAAGGGCAAGATTTTCAGAACTTCTGCCGATGCCGCCGTCGAGTATTCAAAAGCGTTAGACACCGAAGCCGGCCCGAGTTTCAAGCAGAAACTGGCCCACAAGATTTTCGATATTTTGGTCTACTCAAAGCTTCGCGCGGCAATGGGAGGCAAGATCTCTTACGCAATTTCTGGAGGCGCTCCACTTGGTGCACGTCTCGGCCACTTCTTCAGAGCTGTTGGTTTGAACGTTCTCGAGGGTTACGGCCTGACCGAAACAACCGCTCCCGCCATGATTGGTCGCCCAAGCACCGGCGTAAAAATCGGCAAGGTTGGCCGCGTACTTCCTGGCACAGGAATCAAGATTGCTGAAGACGGCGAAATTTGGCTTCGAGGCAACAACATCATGCGTGGTTACTGGCGTAACCCTTCGGCTACAGCCGAGACGATGCACGATGACTGGTTCAAGACTGGCGACATCGGCGAACTCGACGCAGACGGCTTCTTGTCGATCACCGGCCGCAAGAAGGAACTAATCATTACCGCCGGCGGCAAGAATGTTTCACCTGCGATTCTCGAAGACCCACTTCGCTCCAACCCGCTGATCGGCCAGGCCGTCGTAATCGGCGACCAGAAGCCTTTCGTCGCGGCACTAATTTCACTCGACCCCGAGATGGTTCCAATCTGGTTGGGCAACAACGGCGGCGACTCGAGCATGTCGCTTCATGAGGCAGCCAAGTCGCCTTTGGTTCTGAACGAGATACAAAAGGCCATCGACATAGTAAATCAGCTTGTTTCGAAGGCTGAGTCGATTCGCAAGTTCGCGATCATCGACACCGATCTCTCAGAAGCCTCAGGCCACCTAACCCCGTCGCTAAAGATCAAGCGCAATGTTGTGATGAAGGACTTCGCCGACGTTGTTGAAGAGATTTACGGTTCGGGCCGAAGCACCGTTGAGGCTGCGGTCAACTTCTAGCCAAACGGCTTACCAGCACAATTGCAACGTTTTGTTAGTTGGCCAGGTTCAGATGATGCTCGGCGATATTCGCGATGTTCGAATGTTAAAAATTGTGTGGGGAGCGGCCCAATTCAGCGTGTCAAAAGTACTTACCGCGGCTATATCTGTTGGCAGCCAAACACCGCTATCGCTGGACGCCGTCGAGCAAACTGTATCGCTAACCCTGTTTCCATCCTGCGTATACCAAATGCAAACTTGGACAATTCTTTGCCCCTGATAAACATTTGCCGCTGCATAAGCAATCCCCTGATAGAAAACCCACAACTTTTCTTTAGATTCCGCAAAGCTTGCACCCCACGCATCTCTGTTCCGAAGGTTTTCAGGGAATCGGTATGTGATTTGACCGTTATTTAGTTCTGCATCGAGTGCGAGGTAATCCACCTGTATGTCACCATCAAGAATTGGAGTGCCGTTCGCACCAAAAATTGGAGGACAGACATCTATTGACGTGGATGTCGGGACTGCGCTGGTTTGACATACGGAATCCGAGATCCCGGTAATTAGACCAGCTGCGAGGACTGCAGAAATAATCATTTGAAGCCTTTCAATTTGGTTTAAATTTGAACCCATTACGAGGGTATTGTTATACGATACTATTGTTTATCGATGTCTCAAAGTTAGGGTTATGTATGTTCAGCAGCGTTAAAACTTCGGTTGTGATTTCCCACATTGCGATCACAGCACTAATACTCCTTGGGCTCTTACTAGAGATTTTCGTAATCCCAGTGAATGCAATCGCTTTGCAAGCCAAATTCTTAGAGTTCAAGGGCGATGCCCCAGTAATTAATTCACTTCTCATCGCATTAGTTGCCTTCGGGCAGGTGTCCCTCATCTCAATCGACCTACTAATACGCAGAGTAGATCAGCACTCGTTGCTTGCTCGCTCTTCCGAGAGACTTGTGTCTTTCCTTATCTATTCACTCACTGGTGTAGCGGCAACCTTCTTCGCTCTTCTTCTTTGGCTTATGAGTCAGAATGCTCTTCCACCGGTTGTGCACCTATCCATCTGGGTAGGCATCATGCTTGCTCTTTCAGCTGCGCTTGTAATCAATGTCTTGAAAACAGTGCTTCACGAGTCCATCGACAATCTAGCCGAATTGGAGTCTGTGATCTGATGCCAATATATGTGGACTTTGATGACCTTAGAAACGCCAAAGGAATTACAGTTGCCGACTTGGCCTACCGGATTGGAATAACACAAGCAAACCTTCTTGTGCTTAAAAACAACCGGGGGAAAGCCATCCGATTCTCAACCCTTGAGGCCTTGTGCAAGGTTCTAGAGTGTCAGCCAGGAGATATTTTGAAGTTCGTTTCCGAAGATACATCGAAAGATCACTAAAGAAACCACTCGGTGTCGCGAAGCTTGCGCATTGCCACTCTGCGCTCATCAGACTCGAGACGATCAAGGTAAACCTTGCCGTCGAGGTGATCGCATTCGTGTTGAAGAGCTTGAGCAAGCAGCCCTTCGCCAGAGATCGTTACCTTTTCACCGGCTAGGTTGAAACCTTCGGCGGTGGCTTGCTGGAACCTTGGCGTCAGGTGCCAGAGGCCTGGAACCGAAAGGCAACCTTCTTCGACCAAAGTCTTTTCGCCAGACACCGAAACCAGAACCGGGTTGATTAGGTAACCGACTTGACCCTTGACGTTGTAGCTGAAGGCACGCAGCGGCACACCAATCTGCGGCGCGGCCACACCTGCGCGTCCTGGCAGTTTTGTGGTTTCGATAAGGTCATCGACAAGGGTTTTTGCGGCAGCAAAGTCGGTTACTTCATCGCAGACGGTTCTGAGAACCGGGTCGCCGTAAAGGCGAATTTCACGAACAGCCAAGGCTAGTCAGCGACAGCGAGGCCGTCGACTACATGGGCGGCTAGCAGACGGGCAGCGGTGCGAG
This sequence comes from Microbacteriaceae bacterium, assembly GCA_947455435.1. Lineage (GTDB taxonomy): Bacteria > Actinomycetota > Actinomycetes > Actinomycetales > Microbacteriaceae > Rhodoluna. Next base: position 21,809 of record CANGNZ010000002.1, on the reverse strand, counting down.
TCTGCTTCTTGAGCTGATCCCACTTGATTACCGAACCGGCGGCAAGCGATGGGTCGTAAGGGATACGAACAACGTGGCGAACGCGAGTCTTAAAGTGCTGTTCGATTTCGTCTAGCTTCACAAGCTGGGTTGCCTGAGTGGCGGTGTTTAGTGCCACGATCGCGTTGCGCACTAGGTCGCCGTAACCGTTGGCCTCTAGCCAGGTAAGAGTCTCCGATGCCAGGCGGGCTTCGTCAACCGAACCACCCGAAACGATTACAAGACCGCTTGCACGCTGCAGTGTTGGGCGCATGACAGAGTGAACAATGCCGGTACCGCAGTCGGTGAGCACGATGCTGTAGTAGCGGGCTGCCATGTCGGCAACCACGTTGTAATCACCCTCAGAGAAGGCTTCTGAAAGCATTGGGTCACTGTCTGAGGCTAGGACGTCGAGGCGGGTTGCGTCACGCGAAACCATGGTCGAAAACTCGGTGAAGCCGTCTATTGCCGCTGCCTTGTTGACCACGTCGCGAACGGTGAAGCGGGTGCCACGGCTAACGCGCTCGGCGAGGGTTCCGCGGTCTGGGTTTGCGTCGATCGCTACTACGCGGTCTTCGCGAACCAGAGCCAAAGCCATACCTAGAAGCGTGGTGACTGTGGTCTTACCAACGCCACCCTTGCGGGTTAGGACTGGTACAAACTTGGCTCCACCGGTGAAGTGGGTTGAGATTCTGGCGTCGATTGCCTTGCGTTCACGAACTTTGTTCGAGTCGCCGGGGTTGACCAGCTTCAATGTGACGAAGTAGACAAAACGTCTGAAGAAACCTTCTGGGGCTGGGCGGTTGCGCGGGCGGACGTCGAGCAGGCGGTCTGCGGTAAGCATTGCGGCAGGCTCTGGCTGATCAAAGGTTTCGCCGCGAAGGCTGTCACGGCGGCTGTAGTTGCTGCGGCGAGTTTCGATTGGTCCGGTCGTCGGGGTTGGCTCTTCTGGCACAATCGCAACCGAGGCTGTGGCTGGGCTGACGTCAACGGCACCTGCGTCTACTGCAGAATCAGCAAGAGAGTGACCCTTTAGGGTTTCTAGCTCTTGCGTCTTCTTAGACTTCTTGTCGCGAAATGCCACGTGTTACTCCTTAAGAACAGCCTTAAGTCTAAACCTTGGGAGTCTTATTCGCTTTCAACCACAAGAATCAGGTCGCCTGCCTCGACAGCCTGAGGTCTAGGTAGCGCAATTCGCTTCACGACGCCAGAGACGCTCGAGGTGATTGTGGCCTCCATCTTCATGGCTTCGATGGTTGCAACTGCCTGACCAACTTCGACTCTCGCACCTTCGACGGTTTGCACGGTGACAGTTCCGGAAAAAGGCGCAGCGACGTGTCCGAGGTTTGCAGGGTCCGCCTTCTCGGCGCTTGCCACTGCGACCTGGATCTTGGTGTCGCGAATGTTGATTGGGCGAAGTTGACCGTTTAGCGTAGCCATCACGGTTCTAAAACCGCGCGCATCAGGCGTGCCGATTGCCTCAAGGCCAACGTAAAGGCGCACACCCTTGGCCATCTCAACCACGTGCTCACGCCCAGATTCGAGGCCATAGAGGTAGTCGACGGTGTCAACCTGGTCTAGGTTTCCGTAGGTGTCGCGGAAGCGGCGGAAGTCTGAGGTTGGGCCAGCGAAGAGAAGTCGATTAAGCGTTGCGCGACGAAGCTCTGAAGAGCCGGCGAGCGCATCAAGGTCGGAGGCCGAAACTTCGGTTACACCGAACTTGAGGTTTTTGCCCTGAAGAACCTTGGTTCTGAAAGGTTCAGGCCAACCACCGGGTAGATCGCCGAGTTCGCCCGCCATGAAACCGACAACCGAGTCTGGCACGTCGTAGTTTTGGGGGTTCTCTGCGAAGTCTTTAGGGTCGGCGTTCACCGCAACGAGGTGAAGGGCGAGGTCGCCAACCACCTTAGAAGACGGGGTCACCTTGGTTGGGCGGCCGAGAATCTCGTTAGCCGCGGCATACATGTCTTCGACCTTCTCGAACTGGTTGCCGAGCCCGAGAGCGATGGCCTGTTGGCGCAGGTTTGAGAGTTGTCCGCCCGGAATTTCGTGCTTGTAGACGCGTCCGGTTGGGCCTGGAAGGCCAGACTCGAATGGTGAGTAAACCTGACGCACCGACTCCCAGTAAGGCTCCATGGCGGTTACCGCATCGAGGGTGATTCCCGAATCACGTTCGGTGTGCTCGAGGGCCGCGATCAGCGCCGAGGCCGAAGGCTGACTGGTTGTGCCACCCATAGGTGCCGAGGCAACATCTACCGCGTCGACGCCTGCGTCAATCGCAGCCATGAGCGTCGCTAACTGACCGCCAGCGGTGTCATGGGTGTGCAAGTGAACTGGCAGGTCAAAACGCTCCCTGAGGGCCGTCACGAGCTTTGCGGCGGCGGCTGGGCGCAAGAGGCCGGCCATGTCTTTGATCGCGATTATGTGAGCGCCGGCGTCTACGATCTCCTGAGCCAAACCCAGGTAATAGTCGAGTGTGTAGAGCTTCTCATCTGGGTTCAACAGGTCAGCTGTGTAGCAGAGTGCAACCTCGGCAATTGCCGTGCCGGTCTTGAGCACTGCCGCGATTGCCGGCTTCATCTGGTCTACGTCGTTTAGTGCGTCAAAGATCCTGAAGATGTCTATACCGCTTGCCGCAGCCTCGGCCACGAAAGCCTCGGTTACCTCGGTTGGGTAAGGCGTGTAGCCAACAGTGTTTCGGCCACGGAGGAGCATCTGAATGCAAAGGTTTGGCATAGCTGCACGAAGGGCAACCAGGCGCTCCCACGGGTCTTCGCCCAAGAAGCGAAGGGCAACGTCGTATGTTGCACCGCCCCAGGCCTCAACTGAGAGCAGTTGAGGGGTTAGGTGAGAAACGTAAGGAGCCGCGATAACTAGGTCACGGCCACGGACGCGTGTAGCAAGAAGCGACTGGTGAGCGTCACGGAACGTGGTGTCAGTAATTGCAACGGCCTTTTGGTCACGAAGAGCCTTGGCGAAACCAGCTGGGCCGAGTTCGAGCAGTCGTTGACGCGAACCGGCGGGGGCTGGCTTGCTGATGTCTACCTTCGGCAGCTTCGCAGCCGGGGTGATTCGGCCGTTGCGCGGCCCGTAAGGCTGGTTTACCGTGACATCGGCCAAGAACTGCAGAATCTTGGTGCCGCGGTCCTGAGACGGCTTCGCGGTGAAAAGCTCTGGGTGTTCGTCGATGAACGACGTCGAAAGGTCACCCGAGGCAAAGATTGGGTCGGCAAGCACGGCCTGCAAGAACGCGATGTTTGTTGATACGCCGCGAATACGGAACTCGGCGAGCGCACGGCGAGCGCGAACTACGGCGCTCGAGAAGTCACGACCCTTTGAGATCAGCTTCACAAGCAGTGAGTCGAAGTGCGGGCTAACCTCTGAGCCAGCCGAGATGGTTCCGCCGTCTAGGCGAATGCCAGCGCCACCAGGCGAGCGGTAAGTGGTGATTTTGCCGGTGTCTGGGCGGAATCCCTGGTTTGGGTCTTCTGTGGTGATTCGGCACTGCAGGGCGAAGCCGTGCATCTTGATCTTGTCTTGGGTGAGCCCAAGGTCGGCAAGCGACTCTCCGGCAGCGATGCGCATCTGGCTCTGAACCAGGTCGACGTCGGTGATTTCTTCGGTGACGGTGTGCTCCACCTGAATGCGCGGGTTCATCTCGATGAACACGTGCTTGCCGGCGTTCGGGCCGACGGTGTCGATCAAGAACTCGACTGTTCCGGCGTTGGCATAGCCAACCTCGGTGGCAAACGCGACCGCGTCGCGGTAAAGCTCCTGACGAAGCTCTTCGGTAATCAGTGGCGCGGGAGCGATTTCCACTACCTTCTGGTTTCGACGCTGAATCGAGCAGTCTCGTTCGAAGAGGTGAACGACACCGCCCTTACCGTCGGCAAGGATCTGTACCTCGATGTGGCGCGGGCGAAGAACTGCCTGCTCCAGAAATACGCGAGCGTCACCAAAGGCGCTCTCAGCCTCTCTCGAGGCTTCTGCGAGCGCAGCGGCAAGTTCTGGTTGGCTCTCGACGCGGCGCATGCCACGGCCACCGCCACCGGCAACGGCTTTTACGAAAAGCGGGAAACCGATGGCGTCGGCCTCACCGATCAATTCTTCGAGGTTTGAAGACTGAATTGAGTTCTTCAGAACTGGAACACCAGCACGAATAGCGGCGTCTTTGGCGTTCACCTTGTTGCCTGCGAGTTCGAGTACCTCTGCACCCGGGCCAATAAATGTGATTCCGTTTGCTGCGGCGGCCTGCGCTAGTTCCGGATTTTCAGAGAGAAACCCATACCCCGGGTAAATGGCATCTGCACCAGATTCCTTGGCCACGCGGATGATTTCGTCAACGTTTAGGTAGGCGCGAACAGGGTGACCCTCCGCGCCAATCTGGTAGGCCTCGTCCGCCTTTAGTCGGTGGCTCGAGTTGCGATCCTCATAAGGAAACACGGCAACTGTGGCCGCACCAAGTTCATAAGCCGCGCGAAATGCACGGATGGCGATCTCGCCACGGTTGGCTACCAGGATCTTCTTGAACATCGCGTCCTAAGTGTCATTGAGCGAACATTGCGTTTTACGGCTTCTCAAGAGAAAGGTAGCCTATTAGCGTGCATGTTCTCAGCGTCAGCTCCCTCAAAGGGGGCGTAGGCAAGACCACGGTGGCCTTAGGGTTGGCTTCCGCTGCGTTTTCACGCGGTCTTCGCACTCTCGTGATTGACCTGGATACACAGTGTGATGCCACTACCGGCTTGGGTGCCATTGGGGAGTTCGGCGAGACTACTGCTGATGTCTTGCAGTCCCCCCGGCACAACATTGTGCATAGAGCAATCGTAACCTCTAGCTGGGGTAAAAATCAGTCCGGAGTCATCGATGTCATGGTTGGCTCGCCGCGTTCACAGGGGCACGATAACCCTTACCCGACTCTCGGGGAAGTTTGGCGACTCGAAACCGCGCTTACCAAGGTTGAGCGCGATTACGACCTTGTCATCATCGACACTCCCCCGTCGATCAACGGACTCACCCGAACCGCGTGGGTTGCCAGCGACCGCGTGCTGATTGTTTCGGAGCCTTCGCTCTTCTCGGTTGTTGCAACCGACCGAACCATCCACGCTGTTGAAGAACTTCGAAAGGGCTTGACCCCCCGACTCGGTGTTCTTGGGATCCTCATTAACCGACTAAAGCCAGCCGCACCAGAGAACGAGTTTCGGGTGAATGAAATTCGCGAACGCTACGGCGAATTGGTGATACCAACCCAGATTGAGGAACGTTCTTCGATTCAGCAGGCAACTGGCTCGGCAAGGGCCATTCACTCTTGGCCCGGTCAAAACTCTCAGGAGATTGCCGCTCAATTCGACGACGTGCTCGACTTTGCACTCGAATCGTTTGCGAATCAACCTGTTCGCCGCCCAACCAGAGCCGAGCGAAAAGCGCAACGAGTTACCCGAATCATGCGTGGGCAATCACTCGATCAGGTTTTGGAACTTGAGTCGCAAGAGTTACTCGACGGCGAAGAACATTCGCCAGAAGAAGCGCTAGGGCTTTAGACGGCCTTGCGGCTGCGACGAGCTGAAAGCTCATCGATGTCATCGAGGCTGCTAGGGGTCATATTGACCAGCGTGGCCTCAACTTCTCGAAGCACGCGACCAACTGCGATACCAAAGACTCCCTGCCCGCGACCGACCAGGTCGATAACTTCGTCTTCGGTGGTGCATAGGTAAACACTTGCGCCGTCAGACATCAGCGTGATGCGAGCTAGGTCGTTGATACCAGCAGCGCGTAGTTGCTCTACCGCAAGACGGATCTGCTGAAGCGAAACACCGGTGTCTAGCAGGCGCTTGACAAGCTTTAGAACTAGGACGTCGCGAAATGCGTAGAGACGTTGCGAACCAGAACCTGCGGCACCGCGAACGCTTGGCTGAACCAGACCGGTGCGATCCCAGTAGTCGAGCTGACGGTATGAGATACCCGCTGCTCCCGCTGCAGGGATACCCCGGTAGCCCACCTTCGGGTCTACGGTTGGCAGACCGTCGGTGAAAAGCATGTCCTGAGCATAGTTAAGCGAGTCGTCTGCATTGGTGTTTTCAACCATCAGTAACTCCCTTAACGTTCAAGTACAGGTTTAATTCTTAACCCTCTTGGTTAATCTGCTCTGTTAATTAATATCTTCGGCGTGTCGGTTTATCGACTAAGAGTCGATTTTGCTCAAAACTGAGGCGATTAGCGCCTCGCGAATGGTAGAAAACTGGTTCGCCATGTTGTTGGCGTGATCTGCTGCAACTGACCTGCTAGCCGGTTCGTTCTTCTTCAAAACGCCGGCGATGATGCCCTCGATGATTCCAAGATCTCGATCGATGGCCGCTTTAGTTCCCTTTAGATGCCTGGCATTGATGCCGTAGCGCTTAAGTTCAGCAAGCGAACCAGCAACCACCATGTCAGTTACGGTGAACGGTTCGGCTCCCATGATGCCAACCTCTTGAGCCTCCAGGACGGCCTCAGCCGAGATGCCCACCTGAGCAACCATCTCTGCGAGCGTGAATCGCTTGCGCGGGTCTGCCTTTGCTGGCGACGAGGCTGCCGGCGCCTTAGGGTTTCGGCCGTTGTCGAGATCTTCTAGGTATTCACGAATCACCTTGAGTGGCAGGTATTGGTCGCGTTGTAGTTCAAGGATGATGCGCAGGCGATCGATGTCTGCGTCAGAAAATTTACGGTAGCCCGAGGGTGTACGAACCGGAGTTACCAGCCCTTGTTCTTCTAGGAATCGAAGTTTTGAGAGAGTCAGGTCGGCGAACTGAGCCTTCAGGGCAATGTGCACCTGACCAATCGAGTAAAGCCTGTTGGCTCTCGCGGCAGAAATCTGGGTCGGTTTAGCCTGGGCCATTCTTAGATCTTGTCTGCCGGTGACGAGTAGAAAGTCAGCTTGAATTTGCCAATCTGCACTTCGTCACCGTTACTCAAACCAGCCGAATCGATGCGAACACCGTTCAAGTAAGTTCCGTTCAGCGAGGCCTGGTCACGTACCTCAAAGATTCGCCCGGTTCGAATGAACTCTGCGTGTTTGCGAGAAACGGTCACGTCGTCCAAAAAGATGTCGGCATTTGGGTGGCGCCCAGCCTTGCTCAGGTCGGTGTCAAGAAGGAATCGGGCACCGTCTGCAGCACCGCGCTTAACCACTAGAAGTGCAGAACCGCTCGGCAACGCATTTATGGCGGCAACCTCTTCGGCATTCAGGCCATCCTGCGGGTTGACGATCAGGTCGTCCGGAAACCGCTGAGTTGGGTCGTTGAATTTGTCTGCCATGCTGCTCCTCTAAACCCCTAGCCTAGTGGTTTTTGGGGGTCCCCTTTATCACTGAAAAAACTTGGGCGTAGTACAAAACCGCAGACCACCAGTAGAGCCCGATGCCCCAAAGCGCAAACGCCCAAGCCAGCGGCAAGACCACAAAACTAATGTCGGTGAAGACCTTGGCAATCAACAAAAGAGGGAACGCGTAAAGGAGGCAGAAGGTGCCCGCCTTACCTAAGAAATGAACCGGGAGTGGGCCGTAACCCTTGGCTGCAAGCATTGGCATGGTCGGGATCAAAACAAGCTCGCGAGCCAGAATTACCCAAAACAACCAAGCAGGTACATAGCCCACCAAAGTTAGCCCTAGGAGTGTGGCAAAAATGTAGAGGCGGTCGGCTGCAGGATCTAGCAGTTGGCCAAGTCTTGTCTGCTGGTTCCAGCGTCGTGCAAGGAAGCCATCGAGGTAGTCGGTGATGCTAGAAAAAGCCAGGACGCCAATCGCCCACCAAGTGTGGTTTGCCACGATAAGCCAGAGAAAAACAGGAACCAAGAGGATCCGCAAGAAACTCAGAGAGTTTGGCAGGTTCAACCACTCTGGTCTCGAATTGGTCGAAGTCTGCATGCCACAAGTTTATGCCTTGGTCGGGCTAGCGGGATTTGAACCCACGACCCCTTGTCCCCCAGACAAGTGCGCTACCAAGCTGCGCTATAGCCCGTTGCCCCAACGGGCAAAAGCTAGTTTAGCGCTTGCGCTTTTCGCGCACACGCATGCCGATTTCAACCGGCGTTCCTTCGAAACCGTAGGTTTCGCGAAGCTTGCGCGTGATGAAGCGACGATAACCCTCTTCGAGGAATCCAGTGGTGAAGAGAACAAACTTTGGCGGGCGAACCGAGGCCTGCGTACCAAACAAGATTCGAGGCTGCTTGCCACCGCGAACCGGGTGCGGGGTCTCCATCGACAGTTCTTGCAAGAATGCGTTGAACTTTCCGGTAGGAATTCGCTGATCCCACGAGTCGAGGGCCACTTCGAGAGCCGGCACAAGCTTTTCTAGGTGGCGACCCGTCTTGGCCGAAATGTTGACGCGTGGCGCCCAGTCGACGTGTGCGAGGTCGGTCTCAATCTCACGTTCAAGGTAGCGACGACGCTCGTCTTCGAGCTGGTCCCACTTGTTGAACGCTAGGACTAGCGCGCGACCGGATTCGAGAACCATGTCGACGATGCGAATGTCTGCTTCGCTTATTGGCTGAGTGACATCGAAGAGCACAACAGCCACTTCGGCGCGCTCTAGAGCGGCGGCGGTGCGAAGGGAGGCGTAAAAGTCTGCTCCCTGCTGCAGGTGCACGCGGCGACGAATACCAGCGGTGTCAACAAATCGCCAAATCTTGCCAGCAAGTTCAACCTGCTCGTCGATCGGGTCGCGAGTGGTACCGGCAAGGTCATTGACGACCGCACGCTCAGAACCAACGGCTTTGTTCAGAAGACTGGACTTGCCTACGTTTGGTCGACCGATCAATGCGACTCGGCGTGGGCCACCAAACTCTTCTTTGGCAACCGCTGAAACAGCAGGCAAAACCTTCATGCAGGCGTCGAGCATATCCGCAACGCCTCGACCGTGAAGTGCCGAAACCGGCATTGGCTCACCGAGACCTAGCGACCAAAGTGCGGCAACCTCTGGCTCTTGCCTAGCATCATCAATCTTGTTACCGGCCAAAATCACCGGCTTACCGCTCGCGCGGAGCATCTTGACTACACGTTCGTCTGTCGAGGTTGCGCCAACCATGGCGTCGACAACAAAAAGAACGGCGTCTGCGAGCTCAACTGCGATCTCGGCCTGCATTGCAACCGAGGCGTCGATGCCTTTGGCGTTTGGCTCCCAACCGCCGGTGTCGACAAGGGTGAACTTGCGCCCATTCCAGTCAGCCTTATAAGAAACACGGTCGCGAGTGACACCGGGCTTGTCTTCTACAACGGCTTCGCGTCGACCAAGGATTCGGTTCACGAGTGCAGACTTACCCACATTTGGGCGACCAACGATTGCCAAAACCGGTAGTGCCGGGAGGTAGGTAGGGCCGCCTTCGGCTACGAGTTCGCCCGAGAGAACCTCTAGGTCTTCTTCTTCGAGCTCATAGTCATCGAGGCCTGCTCGCAGTGCGCGAGCGCGTTCGTCCTCTTCGACGCCGTCGTTGAGGTCCGCTAGGCGGGCAACAAACGTAGGCTCGACGGGCTCATCGAACTCAAATTCCTGGTCTGACATGGTTTCCTTAGCCTCGCTCAACTAGCGAACGCACGGCGGCAACCGATTGCTCGAAGTTGAGATCTGAGGTATCTACGAGTACGACTCCAGGTGCTGGAGTCATGAAATCTACTACTTTGGCGTCGCTTTTATCCCGGTCGGATACTTGCTTGCTTACTTCGGCAGCCTGGGCTGGTGTTAGTTCAGCTGAACGCCTTCTAAGTCTAACTTCTTCACTTGCAGTTAGCAGTATGCGATTTTTTGCATCGGGTGCGACAACGGTGGTGATATCTCGCCCCTCAACGACGACTCCCGCGAAACCAGAATTAGAAACCAGGTCTCTGGTGAGCTGTTTCATGAAGGCTCGAACCTCTTGAACCTGAGCAACCTTTGACACATTCTCTGCGACTCGTGGTTCGCGAATGGCGGCCGTGACATCAAACTCGCCAACCCGCACCCAGAAGGCGTCAGGATCGAGCGAAATCGAATAGTCGAATTGGTCTAGGTTTGGGGTTGGATCGCTGCTCACAACGCCTTCAGCGACCGCCCAGGCCAATGCTCGATACGCTGCGCCGGTATCTAGGTAACCAAAGCCCAAGTCTCTGGCAACCTGCTTGCTGACGCTCGACTTGCCCGAACCAGCGGGGCCGTCGATTGCGACGATGTCAACCATTACTGGGCTAGATCCAGGCGAAGAGCCGATGCTCCACGGAGGTAAACGTGCTGAATTTCGCCACGAGCCATGTTGGTATTTACGTAGATCATCAGTCGAATAACGCGAGGCATCGCCCTGGCCACATCCATTTCGACAGCACACATGAGCGGCACATCGCCCAGGCCGAGTTCGCGAGCGGCGAGCGCCGGAAACTCCGAGGTGATGTCTGGGGTGGCTGTGAAGATGATCGAAATTAGGTCAGAGTTGTCGATGTTGTTTGCATGCAAAGTCTTCGAAAGAAGCTCTGCTGTCGACTTTAGTAGGTGCTCGCGCTCATCGGTGTCTAGCTGGATGGCGCCGCGGATTGCTCTGATCACTTGTTTCTCGGTCTCTGACGTACTGGCTTATCGGTGCCATCAGCCGCCTTTAGCAATGCACCTAATTCAAGTTTAGTAAGTTCACGAACCCCACCGGCTTTTAGAGTTCCCAGGTGTATTGGCCCGAACTGCTTTCGAACCAATCCGGTGACAGGGTGGCCGACGTGATCAAGCATCCTGCGCACGATTCGGTTACGGCCGGAATGCAGGATCACTTCGATCAGCGAACTTTCGTGACGCGCCTCCATGATTCTTGCCGCGTCTGCCTTGATGAAGCCATCTTCAAGTTCAAACCCGTTCAAAAGTTCACGAATAACCGAAGGAGTCACAGAACCCGAAACCCTCGCGACATAGGTTTTTTCGACACCGAAAGATGGGTGAGCCAGCTTGTGGGCCAAGTCCCCATCATTGGTTAGCAACAATAGGCCCGTTGTCTCGGCGTCGAGGCGACCAACGTTGTAAACACGGTCATAGTCGAGGACATACTGCGAAAGATCTGGCCGGCCCTCTTCGTCGTTCATTGAACTGATTACCCCGGCAGGCTTATTCAGCGCGAGGTAAATGCGGCCGGTGTCGAGCACCACTGGAACACCCTTTACCGTGACCTTGTCGGCTGTCGGGTCGATTTTGGTGCCGAGTTCAACGACCAACTTGCCGTTAACTTTTACTGCTCCCCTGGTGATCAACTCTTCGCAGGCGCGGCGAGAGGCAACTCCAGCATTAGCCAAGGCCTTCTGGAGTCGAACCAGCTGTGTTTCTTCAGGCATCGAAGTCGCTGTTTGCGTCTGGCAGATGTGGGCTCACCGGCGGGAGCTCGTCGAGCGAGTTGAGCCCTAGAAGCTCGAGCATCAAGTCTGTCGTGCCGTAGTTAATAGCTCCGGTTTCAGAGTCTGTGTAGAGCTCGGTGATTAGACCTCTGCTCAGCAGAGTGCGAACCACCGAGTCAACGTTGACTGCGCGGATCGAGGCAACCTGTCCTCGTGAAATTGGTTGCTTGTATGCAATCACTGCAAGTGTCTCAAGTGCAGCCTGACTCAACTTGGTTGGGTTCTCGTTTGCCATAAACATGCGAACGGCCCAGTCGTAGTCTGCCCGAACGTAAAGGCGCCAGCCTCCACCAACCTCACGCAGCTCGAAACCCCTCGAAGCGTTGTCGTACTCATCTCGCAGGGCGATGACAAGGTCACGCACGATGTTGACCGGCTGTTCGAGGGCAGTGGCGAGCGCGACTAGCGAGATCGGAGCGTCGGTGACCATCAAGATGGCCTCAACGGCACCCTTAAGGTCATCTTTTTGTTCTGGTGCATTAAGAGTCATAGTCAGCTCCTAGAGTGGCTAGTTTTTCATCATCAAAGTTTTCGGCTCGCCAGGTCAGCGTCAGGTCACCAAGTGGAGTCACTTGCTCGAAACTAAGGGCAGCCAAACGGTAAAGCTCAAGCACAGCCAAAAAGCGAGCGACCACGACGGCTCGATCCTTGACCTCGCGAATGAGTTCAAAGAAGGTCACAGTGCCCTTGGTTCTAAGCATGGTAACAACGGCGGTTGCCTGCTCTCGAATCGAAACCCTCGAAGCGTGCAAGTGGGTGAGGCCGACGCTCGGTATTTCGCGCGGAGTAAGGGTCTCCTCAGCGAGTTTGGCGAATTCAACTGGCGTGAGAGTCCAGACCAGCTCAGGCTTTTGGTTTCTGAACCTCTCCTCGACGCGAACGTCACGCGCAACCCTGGTTTGCTCGAGCGAAAGTGCCGTGTTAAACCAAGAAGATATTTCTTTGAAGGCGCGGTATTGAAGCAGTCGGGCAAACAACAGGTCGCGCGCCTCAAGCAAGGCGACGTCTTCGGCATCGACAACTTCACCCTTGGGCAATAGACCGGCAATCTTCAAGTCAAGAAGCGTGGCAGCAATGACCAAAAACTCGGACGCCTGCTCCAACTCTTCTGCATCATCGAGCTGTTTGAGGTAAGCGATAAATTCGTCGGTGACCTTCGAAAGCGAGATTTCGGTGATGTCCATCTCATGCTTTGAAATTAGGCTGAGCAAAAGGTCGAATGGGCCTTCAAAGTTGTTCAGACTGACCGCGAAACCGCTCTTTTCTGTTGTTACCTCGGCCAGCACATCGCTACGGGGCACAGTTTCGATCCACTAGTTCGCGAGCCACCGTCCGGTAAGCCTCGGCTGCGTCGGAGGTAGGTGCATAAGTCGTGATTGGTTCTGCAACGCGTGTGGCGTCTGGAAACTTCACGGTGCGAGAAATCACCGAGCGGAACACTTTGGCGCCAAATTTATCCATCAAAACGTCCATGACTTCGCGCGAGTGCAAGGTGCGCGAGTCATACATGGTCACCAGAATTCCGTCAATTGTCAGGGTCTCGTTGAGGCCGCTCTGAACGCGGTGAATGATGTCTTCGAGAATCTTGACGCCGCGAAGCGCAAAAAATTCGGCAGCCAAAGGGATGATGACTCCGTGAGCCGCCGTGAGCGCATTGACGGTAAGAAGGCCTAATGATGGTTGGCAATCAATGAAGATAACGTCGTAGTCGTCTTGAACCTTCTTCAGAATCTTCTTCAAGATGCGTTCGCGATCGAACTCAGTAACCAAGGTCATCTCGGCTGCCGAAAGGTCGATGTCGGCAGCAATCACATCTAGGCCTTCGACCTTGGTGTGGCGAATGAAATCTTTGGTCTCTAGTGACGGGTTCTTCATTAGGTCGTAGATCGTCTGACCTTCGATGGCTTGAATGCCAAGCCCCGCAGATAGGGCTCCCTGCGGGTCATAGTCGATCAGGAGAACACGTCGTCCGTACTCAACCAAAGAAGCCGCCAAGTTGATTGTGGTGGTGGTTTTACCCACACCACCCTTCTGGTTGCACATGGCAATTATTCGAGCCGGGCCGTGCGAAGAAAGCGGCTTTGGCGTAGCGAATCGAGTGTCTTTTGCCATCAAATGCCCCTTTCGAAAAACGTTCCCCTATAGCCTAACGCCGAGCGCGGGGGTGTGCGTTCGCGTGCGTCTCGCGAAGTTGATCAACCGATACTTTGGTGTAAATCTGCGTGGTGGTAACCGAGGCATGGCCGAGGAGCTCCTGAACCTGACGAACGTCCATTCCCCGCTCCAAAATCAAGGTCGCAAACGAATGCCTGAGTGTGTGCGGCGATATTTCGGGGCCCAGACCCGCCACTTCGGCCGCTTTACTGATAATCGACCAAGCGGATTGGCGCGAAAGCCTCGAACCACGCTGATTCAAAAACATCGCAGGGGTGCCTTTACCGTTAGCAGCAAGCACCGGTCGCACCCTAGTGCGATACATGTCGATCAGAATCTTTGAGAATTTTCCGATCGGCACCATGCGCTCTTTAGAGCCTTTTCCGAAAAGGCGAATCATGCCGTCCTCGTTGAAATCATCTAGGTCAAGTGCAAGAACTTCAGAGATTCGTCCACCACAGGCAAACATCAGTTCAACCAATGCGCGGTCGCGCAACCGGATAGGGTCGTCCGCGACATTTGAGTCTTCGGAAGGCATCGAGCCAACGGCATCCAGCAGAGACATAACCTGATCAAGGTCAAGGGCCTTCGGTAGGTGTCTGCGCTGTTTAGGTGGCTTCACGACTGCCGATGGGTCGTACTCGGTAACTCCTTCGATAAGCCAAAATTTGTGCAAACCGCGCACCGACGAAAGAATTCGAGCCACCGACGACTGTGCTAGCCCATTGACCTGCCCAAGGGATTGCGCGAAATCGCCCACGAGGAGCTCGGTAATTGAGTCCACCGAGGAAACCTTGCGACCTGCCAAGAATTCGAGGTAACGGCCAATGTCTCTTCGGTAGGCCAAAAGAGTGTTTTTGGCCATGCCTCTCTCGACGGCCAGGTGCCGAAAGTACTGCTCGGAAAGTTTAGCTAGAGTCATCAGACTCCCATTTTGCGGGCAAGCGCAAGAATACCGATCACCGCAGCGGGGTTTTTCATGTCTGAACGCATCACCGAATCAACGGCCTCAGCCAAAGGAACCCAGGTTGGCTGGAGGTTGACCTCTTCGCCAGTGCGAACGAAATCGGTTAATACAGGACTTAGGCCAGTCGCGAGGTACACATTGATTGATTCGGAGTTGCCACCCGGCGATGTGTGAAACGTGATCAAGTGCTCGATATGCGCGGCCTGAAAGTCGGTTTCTTCGGCGAGTTCACGACGTGCAGCGGCTTCAAGGCTTTCGCCATGAACATCAAGTAATCCAGCCGGAAGTTCCCATAAAAACGATCCGACCGGCCTGCGATATTGGCGAATTAGCAGAACCTCTTTTAGGTCGTTGATTGCAATTACCGCAACTGCACCGGGATGCCGAATAAAGTCACGCGCGAGTGTGTGGCCTTCGAATTCGAAGTGTTCGGTGACTACGTCCCAGACTCTGCCTTTGAACACCAGCTCGGTTTTTTGAGCGGGCAGTTCTACCGGTGAGTCTTTAGGCATCCTTTACCTCAAATAGGCGTGTTGCGGCCTGACGTTCAATAGCAGCAACAAGCAAACCTCTGAACAACGGGTGAGCGTTGGTCGGGCGCGACTTGAACTCTGGGTGAGCCTGAGTTGCCACGTAGTAAGGGTGAACCTCACGGGGTAGTTCGACGAACTCGACAAGGTGGTCGTCTGGCGAAGTGCCCGAGAAGACCAAGCCGGCCTCAGAGATCTGAGGGCGGAACTCGTTGTTTACCTCGTAGCGGTGGCGGTGGCGCTCTTCGACAAGCTCAGAGCCGTAAACCTCAGCAACAATCGAACCCGGCTTCAGCTTTGCCTCGTAGGTTCCAAGGCGCATTGTTCCGCCCATGTCACCTTTCTCGAGGATCTCAATCTGCTCTGCCATTGTGGCAATAACCGGTTGCTTCGACTCTGGGTCGAATTCGGTCGACGAAGCCAACGGTAGACCTGCGACGTTTCGCGAGTATTCGATAACCATGCACTGCAAGCCGAGGCAAAGGCCAAGGGTTGGAATTCGGTTTTCACGAGCAAATTTCAGAGCGCCAAGTTTTCCTTCGATGCCTCGAACGCCAAAGCCACCTGGCACACAGATGCCATCAACGTCGGCGAGGTTGGCGCGTGCGCCTTCTTCGGTTTCGCAAAGATCTGAAGCGACCCAGCGAATGTTTACCTTGGCTTGGTTGGCGAAAGCACCGGCCTGCAGAGCCGCAGTTACCGAGAGGTAGGCATCTGGCAGGTCGATGTACTTACCAACAAGGGCAACGGTAACCTCAGCCTTTGGCTCGTGCACGGCGTCAAGAACACCTTGCCAGCGAGTCCAGTCAACTTCGCCTGCCTTGTCTTCGAGGCCGAGGTGCTTCACGATGTAGCTGTCTAGGTCTTGGCTGTTCAAAACGCTTGGTATGTCGTAAATGCTCGATGCATCGGCCGCGCTGATTACAGCCTCGTAGTCAACGTCGCACATGAGCGAAATCTTCTTCTTGATTCCCTCTGGCAGCGCGCGATCCGAACGCAAAACAATGGCGTCTGGCTGAATACCGATCGAGCGCAGGGTTGCAACAGAGTGCTGAGTCGGCTTGGTCTTGAGTTCGCCTGAAGGGCCAAGGTATGGCACGAGCGAAACGTGCACGAAGAAGACGTTGTCGCGACCAACATCGTGGCGAATCTGACGGGCAGCCTCAACGAATGGCTGCGATTCGATGTCACCAACGGTGCCACCAATTTCGGTGATGATCACGTCTGGGGTTGGGATCTCGTCGGCCTGAAGGCGCATACGTCGCTTGATTTCGTCGGTGATGTGCGGAATCACCTGGACGGTGTCGCCTAGGTACTCACCTGCACGCTCGCGGGCGATAACTCGCGAGTAAACCTGACCAGTGGTCACGTTTGCAGCCTGCGAAAGGTTGATGTCGAGGAATCGTTCGTAGTGACCGATGTCTAGGTCAGTCTCGGCGCCGTCCTCGGTTACGAAAACCTCACCGTGCTGAAACGGGTTCATTGTGCCCGGGTCGACGTTTAGATACGGGTCTAGTTTCTGCATCACAACGCGGAGTCCGCGAGCTGTGAGGAGGTTACCCAGGCTGGCGGCGGTTAGGCCTTTACCCAGCGAAGAGGCAACGCCTCCGGTGACGAAAATGTGTCTTGTGATTCCACGGTCTTGAGCGCTTGCCATGGAACTCCATGCTATCAGTTGGCGGAACCAAATTCTGACGACGCGCGCACCAGCAATTCGTGTGCGTGGACTCTAGCCGAACCACTGTCGCTCAAACCAGAAAGCATGCGCGCGAGCTCCTCGATGCGATCCCCACCGGTCAATGAAACGACGTCAGAGGCGGTGTACTCGGGGTTCGAAGACTTCATAACCCTGAGGTGGCGATCTGCATAGGCGGCCACCTGAGCTAGGTGTGTCACAACGATGACCTGGGCGTCCTTTGCAAGCGTCGCCAGACGCCGACCAACTTCTATGGCAGCTCCGCCACCTACACCTGCGTCAACCTCATCAAAAATGAAGGTCGGCACTGGGTGAGTCTTCGCGAGCACGACCTCGATTGCCAGCATTATTCGCGAAAGTTCACCACCGGAAGCGCCTTTACCAAGCGGCCGAGGCTCCGCCCCTGGGTAAGCACTCAGTGCGATCGAGACGTTGTCGCGACCAAACTCCATGAAGTCACCAGAGTCGGTAACCGAGACGACAAGTGAAGCACCAGGCATTGCCAAACCTCCGAGTTCGGCGGTGACTTCTTCTTCGAGACGCATCGCTGCCGACTCTCGCATTCCGGTGATCTGGCGCGCCATGCGTTCCATGTCGTCGAACTCTTTTTGCACTGCGTCAACCAGCGCCTTTTCGGCACCAACCGGAGGGTCAAGTTCGAAAAGCCTTTGCTGAGCAGTTTCGCGATATTCGAGCACCTCTTCGTAGGTGCCGTAGCGCCGCGTGAGCGAGGTCAACTCGGCTCTGCGCTGCTGAAGCGCCTCCAACTCCTGCGCAGTGCCACCTTCAAGCGATTCAAGATATCCCGAGAGAGCCGCGGCGGCGTCTACCAATTCAAAACCAAGCCGTTGCAGGTTTTCAACCTGTTCGGCAAGGAGAGGATCATGCTGCGAAACGCCTTCTAGAGCTCGCCTGGCCTGCCCAACTAAGCCAATGGCTTCGGGGGCATCGACATCGCTCGAGAGCGCCTCATGGGCCTTGGCGACAGCTTGGCGAAGTTCCTCGGTGTGGGTGAGTCGGGCTGCCTTTGAAACCACGTCATCGAGTTCCCCTGGTTGCGGGTCGATGCGGTCAAATTCTTCGACGGCGATTCTCAGTGCAGCCGCTTCGGCTTCACGCTTCTCAACATTCTGGCGCATCGCGGCCAGTTTCTCCTGGGCAGTCTTCCAAGCAAAATAGGTTTGGCGGTATGCACCAACCTTCACCTCAAGCTCCTTGCCGCCAAAAATGTCAATCGCCTCGCGCTGGGCAACAGAACTCTTCAGTCGGATCTGGTCACTTTGCCCGTGCACTACGACAAGCATGTCTGATAGTTCAGAGAGCAACGAAACCGGCACGGAGCGACCGCCCACGGCAGCTCTTGAGCGGCCTTCATTCGATACCGAGCGATTGAGGATTAGTTCGTTGTCGCTCGCGGTAGCGCCCGCCTCGCTCACACGTGTGAACACTAGTGAATCTTCGTCTAGCTGCCAACGACCCTCGACAAAGGCCTCCTGTGAGCCTTTTCGAACTGCGGTTGAATCGGCACGCTCACCAAGCAAGAGCCCGAGCGCCGAAAGCACCATGGTCTTACCCGCTCCGGTTTCGCCTGTGATTACTGTCAGGCCTTTGCCAAATTTAAGTCGAGCTTCTCGGATAACGCCGAGGTCTCTTATAAGGATCTCTTCGATCACTCGACGTCGCCGCCTTCGTGGCCTCGCCACCCGACGACTGGCAAAGAGAATTTTCGAACAAGTCGGTCTGTGAATACACCCTGACGGAATCTTGCGATTCGCACTGGTGTAGGCGAACGCTTAACCTCGACACGAGCGCCGGGAGCTAACTCCCAACTTCTGCGACCATCGCACCAGAGAACGCCAGAGCCAGCGCTACGTTCCATTACCTCAACGGCGATGAGCGACTTGGGGCTAACCACCAGCGGTCGAGCAAAAAGCGCATGAGCACTGATTGGCACGACCAAAAGGGCTTCAACCGATGGCCAAACGACTGGGCCGCCAGCCGAAAACGAGTAAGCCGTTGAACCCGTTGGTGTGGCAACAACGACACCGTCGCAGCCAAATGAAGATAGTGGGCGCTGGTCGACCTCTAGGACGACCTCCAGCATTCGCTCGCGAGCGCTTTTCTCGATCGCGGCTTCGTTCAGGGCCCAAGTCTTGAAAGCTTCTTTGCCTTCAACAAAGACGGTGACATCTAGAGCGAGGCGTTCTTTTACGACGTAATCCTTTTCTACAACGCGCCGAACCGCGTCTGTTAAGCCGTCGCGTTCGCTTTCGGCAAGAAACCCAACATGCCCCAGGTTGATGCCAAGTAGCGGTGTTTGCGCTTCTCGTACGATTTCGGCAGCCTTCAAAATCGTGCCGTCACCACCAAGAACCATTGCTAATTCAACTTCGGCAGGTTCGACGTCTTCACCTAAAACCTTGATGCCATCGAGCGAAGAGTGCGGAGAAACCTGTTCGTTAGCAAAGCGGTTGTGATCTTCGAGCTCAATTCGAGTCATTACTGGGTTCACACCTGCAGTGATTAGGGCTCCGCAAACCTCCTGGGCTGCCGAGAGCGCATCAGCGCGGCCGGTGTGCGTGACAACGAGAACGTTCCTCATCGACCCTCCCTGGCTAGTGCTTCTACTCTCTCAGACCATTCTGACGGATAACTCGTGCTCTGCGCACTCATCCACAGGATGTACTCGGTGTTACCGTGCGTGCCTGGCAATTCACTTTTCACGATGTCGCAAACACCCAAGCCAAGCTTGCTGGCGTGTTCGAGAACCTGCATGACAGATTCGGCGCGAAGCCGGTGATCGGTGACAATGCCTTTGGCAGTGAGCGACTTCTTACCAACCTCGAACTGAGGCTTCACTAGCAGAACGAAATCTGCACCCGGCGCCACCGAAAACATGGCGTCAAGCACGAGCGTGAGCGAAATAAAACTAAGGTCGGCAACCACCACTTCAAATTTTGGTGACTCGCCGATTGCAGCCTTCAAAGTCTCCGGTGACAGCTCTCGGGCATTGAACCCCTCAACTGCAGTTACGCGGGAGTTTTCTTTCAACTCTGAAACCATCTGGTCATGCCCAACATCTATGGCAACTACTCTCGACACCCCGCGTCGAAGCAAAACATCGGTGAAACCACCGGTAGAAGCACCAACATCAAGGGCAATTTTGCCCTGCAAATCTAGCGCTCCGAAGTGATCTAGCGCCGAGGCGAGCTTGTGCCCAGCACGCGAAACGTAGTCGACTGCCTCTAAAACCTTGAGACTTGATTCGTCTAAGACATCTTGTGACGCTTTTCGAGCCTCCCTGCCATCAATCAACACACGACCGGCATCGACGAGCGCAGCTCCTTGGTTGCGGCTTCTCGCAAGACCACGCTCAACGAGCGCGATGTCTACTCTGACCAATTTGCTCCGTCAAGCGTGCGCTCAAGTAGCGCGTGCAAGGCCGAGTAGGCTGCAGGCTGTTCGGCCGCTGGTAGCTCGGCAATTCGAGCCAATTCGCGGGTTACCTGTTCTAGGAGTTCATTCGAAGACATGCTTTAACCCTATTCGTATAGTTCTGGGTCTACGTCCAACGCATAAATTGCGACCCCTGCATTCCATATCACGGCGCAGGCACAGCGAAGTGTTTCGATCGCCTTCGGGTCGCCTGAAACCACAACCACCCGGTTACCGAGAAGTTCGACCTCAGAGTTACCTAGCTTGAAGCCGCGTTTTGTCCGCTTCGGCTCGCCATACTTTACAAAAAGCCCAGCGAGAGTTTCTACGATGAATGTCGGTCGCTCATCTGCCTTGGCTGCGAGAACCTCTTTGGCGCGGCTAACGCCGGTTAAAACCAAGACGCTGGCAATACCGGCTCGATTAGCACCAACGATGTCGGTGTCGAGGCGGTCCCCGATAAATAGTGGACGCTTGGCATCAAATCGTTTGATGGCTGTTTCGAAAATTGCTGGCTCGGGTTTGCCAGCCACCACAGGCAGCTGACCCACGGCCGTGTGAACGGCAGAAACAAGGGTTCCGTTTCCAGGAGCCATTCCACGCTCTTGAGGCAAGGTCCAATCTTGGTTTGTGGCCACCCACTTTGCCCCGTTTTGTATTGCAAACGAAGCCTCGGCAAGGTTGCGCCAAGAAACATCCGGGGCAAAACCCTGAATCACCGCGGCCGGTTTGTCGTCGGCCGAATCCACAACTGTGAACCCGGCTTCCGCCACATAGAAACGAAGACCTTCGCCGCCGACGACCAAAACCTTTGAAGCTGGTTCGACCATTGTCGAGAGAAGTTCAACACCGGTTTGGCCCGAACTAACGACATCTTCTGGCTGGGCAATCACACCGAACCCAGCGAGCTGAGCCACAATTGTCTCAGGCTTGCGCGATGAGTTGTTTGTGACAAAACCCAGACGATGACTAGCCTGTAGACGCGCTACCGAGTCAACTGCGTCGCGAATGGCTGCAGTGCCTTCGTAGACAACGCCATCTAAATCAGCAAGAATGACGTCGAAGTTGTCGAGCAGGCTAGTCACGCGATTTCCACTCCTTCATAGAAGGAATCTCAATCTCCTCAAGAATTGCAACCTCTTCGTCTTCACCGATGGCCTCGGGGAACAGCGCTTTTTCTGCGCGTTCGGCAAGCGTGGCCCACTTCTTCGCCTCGGCCTCGCGGCCAATTTCCTCCAGTGTGTCGGCGTAAGCCCAAAACAGCGGAGGTGAGTAATCGAAGACTCGACTGGCGTCTAGCTCTTTGATCTCGAGCTCGGCAAGAGCAAGGTCATTCTGCCCGAGATCGAGACGAGCGCCAGAGGTGGCAATTGCCAGGTTTACTCGCACTTCAGGCTTCAGAGTGGCCTTGTCAACGCTTCGAGCAAGCTCCAATGCGCGCTCCGGGCGACCTAAGCCACGCTCAGAGTCAACGATTAGCGGTAGTTGGTCGTTTGAGGCCGTCATGCGACGGTGAGTTAGCAACTCGCGAAGCGCGAGAGCAAAATCACCCGTTCGGTAGGCGGTAATGCCAACTGTTTCACGCACTATGGCTATGCGACCGGCTCGCGCTGCCGCTGCAAGCGCGTGCTGGTGTGCAAG
>CANGNZ010000001.1 GCA_947455435.1 Microbacteriaceae bacterium | reverse complement strand
GCCGGTTCAGGGGTTTTGCACATCGAAACACCACCAGACGATTTGGTTATGGCAGGTGGACTGTTTCACGGCATCCAGCTTTGGATCAACCTGCCTTCTGTTAAGAAGATGAGCAACCCGAACTACCAAAACCTTGAAGGCAACGACGTTAAATTGATTGCCAGCCAAGACGGCGGTTCGTTGATCCGCGTAATCGCTGGCTCGATCGACGGTCACGTTGGCCCAGGAGTTTCACAAACACCGATCACGATCGCTCACGTGACGATTGCCCCCGGAGCCTCGGTTTCGATTCCTTGGAATCCGGAGTTCAATGCCCTCGCATTCGCACTGGCAGGCACGGGAACCGTAGGTGAAAACTCATTCGGCGGTTCGACGGCTGAGTTGCCAACATCATCTTTGGCTGTTTTTGGTCGTGGTGATCGAATCGTCATTTCTGCCGATAGCGTCCAGGATTCAAGCAACGAGGCGCTTGAAGTTTTCTTGCTTGGCGGCCAGCCAATCAAGGAGCCAGTTGTTGCCTACGGCCCGTTTGTGATGAACACCAAGGAAGAAGTTATTCAAGCCGTGGAAGACTTCAACTACGGACGTTTCGGTCAGATCCCCGATGACGCACTTCAACCGTTTCACCACAGGAGATAGCATGAAACCAATTTCTAAGATCGCCGTTGTCGCCGCGGTGATCGGTCCAGTTCAATCGGTCCTAGGTTGGACGATCTCTGGAGCAATCACGCCTGGCTACGATGCGGGCAGGCAAACAATTAGCGAACTTGCTTCGCTTGACGCCCCCACCCATGTTTTGCAGTCGACCTTCTTTATCCTTGGCGGAACCCTGACGATTCTCGCCGCAATCTTCGCGCACACATTTGCGTTTCCTGGGCGCCTCGCGCTTTTCATCTCGGGCCTTTGCACCTACGGTCTCACGATCTTCCCAACCCCGCTTATCGGACACTCGGCGATGCACCTACTTTTTGCGATTACATCATTCGTTTTATCTGCTGGCTGGATGCTTGCTGCGATGCGCTTTCGCAAAGACTCCCCCGCAATCATTCGCCCGAAATGGGCCATCATTCAAACCGCTTACCAGGCAGCCATCGCTATCGCGTTTCTAATTGTTTGGTCAGACCCAGCAGCAACCAACATCGGCATCTGGGAGCGGGTAGTAACCACTAGCCAGGCACTGCAGGTCTCGGTGGTCGTATTGGTCATTTACTTCGGGCAAAGACAAAGCAGCTGGGCTAAAGTTTCACTATGACCGAACTACAAAGACCAACCGTTGAGCCGATGTTTGAGCCGGCTCCAGCAGAGCTAACCATCCAGGAAGTTCACGAAGGCACCGGAATCGAGGCTCCAGTTGGAGCAACCGTAAAGGTGCATTACCTCGGCGTTGACTACGAAACCGGTGAAGAGTTTGACTCATCTTGGGGCCGTGGAACACCTATCGAGTTTCCGCTGAACCGCCTGATCAAAGGCTGGCAAGAAGGAATTCCTGGCATGAAGGTTGGCGGTCGTCGCACCCTTATTTGCCCACCGGTTTATGCCTACGGTGAAGCCGGCGCAGGCCACCACCTTTCGGGGCGAACCTTGGTCTTTGTTATCGACCTTTTGGGTGTCGTTTAGTTCACTGATTCTGGGTCGTCGATAAACTCGCGCACCTCTTGAGGGCAACGGCAACCTTTGGCAATCTTTGCCGCCCAGTAATAAGCCTCTTCTCGATTCGCCACCTCGAGCACCGAAAATCCGCCTAGGACGACGTCGCTCTTGGTGATCGGCCCAGCCGTAACCGTGCCGTCCTCGCTGACGACCACTGGCTCGTAGGTGTGAAAACCGCCGCCGAAAATCCAAACGCCGGCTTCCTTGGCTTCGCGAACCACAGCGTGTGATTCTTCTGCGACGAGCTCCCACTCGTCGTCGGCTACTCGCATGTCGCCGTCGTTGAAAGAGATGATGAATCTAGCCAAGGAGTGCCTCACTAAGCGCTACAAAAATGCCAACAAAGATTGCTGGGGTCAGATACTTGGCAACGTGCAACCAAGAGGCGGTCTTGGCGATGGTTTTCGAGATCGCGCTGTTACCAATCGCTGCTAGGTCTCGAGCCACAGCTTGAGCCTCATGCGCGGCCGAATACTCGACCAATGAGCCGAGGATTCCCGAAGCGAGCAAAATGCCAAGCACCGCCCAAGTTGTGAATGTGCCTGCTGATCTGACGGCTGGCACAAGACCGGCGGTGGTGATCAACAAGAAAGTTGGAGCAAACTGGGCAACAACCAGCTGTGTGCGGTTGCGGTTCCAAAGCTCGATCAAATCTTTTTCGTTCATAACTTCTATAAAAGCATGTCGGGTATGTTTATTTCAATTGAGCGAGGCAAAGGAGCCCGATGAAGGTATCAAACCGAATACTCACCGGCATCTTCATTGCCAGCGGCCTCCTACATCTGATTAACCCTTCGGCTTTCGAATGGCTAATGCCACACTGGTTGCCGCAGCACACTCTGCTCATTTATGTCAGCGGAGTTTTTGAACTTGCCTGCGCAGTTGGGTTTTTGCTCAAACAGCGGTGGGCGGGCTGGCTCTCAACTTTGGTGTTGCTCGCCGTGTGGCCAGCAAACATCTGGTTCGCAATCAACGTTTCGAATTCAAACGAGTTCTGGGTAATTTTTGCAGCCTGGCTCAGATTGCCGTTGCAGCTACCTCTGATGTATTTCGCCTGGAAGTCTTCGCGAAGACTCAGCGCTTAAAAGGGCAGTGCCGGCAAAGGTTCGCGCAGCATTTGCCTTCATCGGCCAACGTCTTGGCATTGAACACAAAATAGCCAGTCTCTGGGTCGATGTAGCCAGCCTGCCCGAGCGTGATGGAAAGGTTGTGTTTAAACATGATTTCTTCAAAGCGCGGGTTCTCCTCATTCAAGCGGTCAGGGTGTGGCCGATCCAGCTCGCGGGGGAGTGTTCTTAGCTTTGGCATAGACGGTAAGCGTATGCCCAAAATGCTGGTGCGTCGCTGAGGCGCGACGATTACTTCTTCAACGCCTCCAGGCAGGTGTATTTTGGCTGGTTTTTATCTGGGTCTAGGTAGTTATCTGAAGCCATTGGGCAGTTGTCTGGGTTGGCGGCCAACTCGACAGCTTTGTATTCAGCGGTTGGTGCGAAGCAGGCTACTGGCACGGCGTTTTTATCTGAATCTTCACCCCAGCAGGTTCCGACTCCTGGTGAACCAACCCTGATTGATTCAGGCAGAACCAAAGACGCAAAAAGAACGATAAGAATGCCTGCTGTGGCAAAGGCGATACGTTGCTGACTTGCCTTGGGCTGGCCAAGTTTGTCTGCCTCTTTGTTCAATTTGAATGAGCGATACCAAAGAACGGCACCAAAGAGGAAGCCGCCGTAGTAATAAAACACTGTCGTGGACGTGCTCGCGAGAGCAATGACGAAGGCGATGACCGAAGCACCAAACCACGCTGTTCCCTGCCAGATCAGCTTCGTGGCTGACTTGCGAAATAATGCTGCCTTCTCGGCACCGTTTAGTTCGGTTGGTTCGCTAGGTGTCGATTCTTCATCTGGCATGCGGTCCCCTTAGTGATTAGTTGAATTTGATTCTTCCCTATTCACAGTTCATTTTGCTAAAGTTTTGCTAAAAAGTACGAACGGAATCAGCCCATGCGAATCTTCTTTTGGCGCAAGCCACGAACAATTCACGTTTCCGAGCGTGAGCTGGAGTTGATCAGAAGAGCTGAGGCAGAGGCTGCTGGTATCACCGTCGAAGAGCTGGATAGCCAAGACAACATGCCATTGACAGCCATGAGTATGTCAGTGGCCAAGCAAGACGGCAAAGGTTTGAGAAATGTAATTTCTCCGAGAAATGGTTTCGAAACCAATCTCGTTGACGATGTCAACCGACGCTTCTCAGAGAACGAAATAAACGATAAGAGAAAATAAAAACCCCACTCGAGTGAGGGAGGTTTTTATCTTTGGTAGGCCCCGTCGGGATCGAACCGACGACCCACGGATTAAAAGTCCGTTGCTCTAACCAACTGAGCTAGAGGCCCATGCGCCTAAAGGCACTAGGTAATTCTAGCGCAGGTCGGCGAACTGACTCTCTATAAGTTCTCGGTCTCGAGGGGCGCTTATGGCGGCAATGGCTGCTGCGGCTCTGGCTTTGCTCTCGGCTGAACCAGTGGCTCTGGCTAACCCTTCTAAGGCTGAGGCGAGCATCCAGTCGATTTCTAAGATTTCTGCGATTTCTACACACTTAGCTGCGGCTTCGACTGCGAGGTCTTTGGCGCCTGCGTTTAACAGCGCGCGCGAATAGAGCCAGAGCCCTATCGCCTCATTCTTAGGTGTTCCTACCTGGCGCCATAGGTTGAGGCTTGAAGCGGCTAGCTCTAGGCCCAATAGGGCATCCGCTGGGGAACCTTCGACAACGAGTTCGTAGGCTTCGTTGTAGTTTTTCGCAGCCAATTCTTTAAGTTCACTCATGGTTGGTAAGTCTAAAAGGTGTTGAATTGGAGCATGCGAAAAATAGCCCTCCTGCTCGTGGCAGCCTTTGCGATTGTTTTAGGTGTTGTTTCACCTTCGACCGCCGCAGGTCAGTCGACTGTGACGATTCACTACCAGCCTGCCGCGGGTAACACCGACGAATGGAATCTCTGGGTTTGGGAGGCCGGGCAGACCGGTTTCAACGTTGACTTCTCTGCGACTGACTCTTTCGGGAAGGTGGCTAGCTACACGTTTGATCACTCGGTTACCGATGTTGGCTTCATCGTGAAGGTGGGCAACTGGGTAAAGAAGGACGGCACGATTGACCGTTCGATTCGAAACTTCGCCAACGGCAACGCCGAGGTCTGGGTAAAAGGCGGCGTGGTCACGGTTTACACGACCAACCCGGATGTTGTGGTTCCAAAGCCGGTCTTGCCAACCTGGGCGCAGAGCGCATCAATCTACGAAGTGAACGTCAGGCAGTTCTCGAACGCCGCAGACGGTTCAAAATTTGCTGCTGTTAAGGCGCAGCTGCCTCGGTTGAAGGCCCTCGGTGTGAAGATCATTTGGTTGATGCCGATTTACCCGATCTCGGTTGAGGGGCGAAAGGGTTCACTGGGTTCGCCTTATGCAGTCTCTGATTACAAGGGTGTTAACCCGGAGTTCGGCGATCTGGCTTCGTTGAAGTCATTGGTCGATACCGCTCACGCCCAAGGTTTTCACGTGATCTTTGACTGGGTGGCAAACCACACTGGGTTAGACAATGTCTGGACGACTCACACCGACTGGTATCAGAGCGTTGTGAACGGCGTTATTCAGCCAAACAGCGACTGGACTGACGTAGCCGATCTGAACTACGACAACACCGACATGCGCGCCGCGATGATCGACGCCATGAAGTACTGGGTGAACACGGTCGGTATCGATGGCTACCGCTGCGACTTCTCGGGCGGTGTGCCAACAGATTTTTGGAACGAGGCAAACACGCAACTTCAGGCCATTAAGCCGTTGTTCATGCTCTCTGAGAATGACAGCGAGTACTCGCAACTTCAGAGCGCATTCGTTGCAAACTATGGCTGGTCGCTGATGCATGACCTTGAGGCGTTCGCCAGAAGCGGTGGTGACGCGTTCGAATTCATCGGGTCGATCAAGCACATCGCGAACGACTACCCGAAGGGCACGTTCCCGATGACGTTCATCACAAATCACGATGAGAACTCATGGAACGGTACCGAGTACGAACGCTTTGGCGCGTACGTAAAGCGATTCTCGGCGCTTTACTTCACCGTGCCTGGCATTCCGCTGATTTACAACGGCCAAGAGATTGGCTTGAAGCGCAGACTCCAGTTCTTTGAGCACGACCCAATCGTTTGGGCGAAGTCTTCGATGACCGACTTCTATCGCAAACTTGTAGCCTTGAAAACCAAGAATTCCGCGCTCTGGAACGGGGCCTCCGGTGGCACTGTGAAGCAATACATGGGTTCGAATGACAATGTTTTGACCTACACGAGAGTCAAAGGCGCCAACAAGGTTGTGGTTGTCATCAACCTAACCGCGAAGGCCCAAACCGACGTCGTCAAGCTCGGTTCGGTTTCGGCCGGAACCTTCTACAAGTACTCGACGGGCGTGAAGACCAAGTTGGTTTCATCGCAAAAGTTTGTGGTGCCGGCTGGATCGTTCGAAATCTATTCGACCGTGCTGACTAAATAGCCTTAGCCGCCTTCACCCAACGGGCGATCAGTTCCTCGTCTTTGAAACCAGGGTTGAAGGTTGCCCTAATCGGGTTGAGGTTCTGAAGCTCCTCTTGGCTTTGCCAAAAACCACTGCCGAGCCCGGCCAGGTAAGCCGCGCCGATTGCGGTCGCCTCAACATGCGTTGGTCGTTCAACTTTTGTCTGCAGCAGGTCGCTTTGAATCTGCATCAGCAGGTTGTTAGAACTTGCTCCGCCGTCGACCCTCAGTCGGTTGAGATCACCCATGAGGTCGAAAACGCAGAATACCTGCATCGCTATGCCTTCGAGTGTTGCTCGGGCGATGTGGTGCTTGTTAGAACCTCTGGTTAGGCCGGTGAGCTCACCTCGAGCTTCGGGCCTCCAGAACGGCGCACCGAGACCCGTGAGTGCCGGTACGAAGATGACACCCTCAGATGACTCTGCGGCTAAGGTTTCGACGTCTTTAGTCTGCTCGATTATGCCGAGGCCGTCGCGAAGCCATTGGACCGCTGCGCCGGCGACAAAGGTTGAGCCTTCTAGCGCGTATTGCCGCTTGCCGTTTGGGTGCTGCCAGGCAACGGTCGAAAGCAGTTGCGGAACGATTTGAATATCTGAACCAGTGTTTTTGAGTAGAAATGCGCCGGTGCCGTAGGTGCACTTGGCGTCGCCCGGTTCAAAGGCGCACTGGCCAAACAGCGCGGCCTGTTGGTCGCCAGCGATTCCGGTGATCGGTAGGTCGAGGTTGAGGAACGCTTCTGGCATTGTTTCGGCGAGTTGACCGTAGCTTGAAACGATTCTCGGCAGGGCCACCCTCGGCACCTCAAACATTTGCAGCAGCTCATCACTCCAGTCGCCAGTTTCGAGGCTGTAGAGCTGGGTCCTGGAGGCGTTTGACGCATCTGTGATGTGGTGACGACCGCCAGACATGCGGGCGATTAGGTATGAATCGACGGTGCCGACGGCGGTGCGTCCTTGTTCGATGCCGGCCCAGACCTGAGGTTCATTCTGGCGCACCCAAACCAACTTGGACGAAGTGAAATACGGGTCGAGCGGAAGCCCGGTTAACTGTTTTACTCGCTCACCTTCGAGGTCGAGTTCTACACCGCGGCGATCCTGCCAGACGATCGCGGGTCTTGGCGACTGCAGGGTGGTTTTGTCCCAAAGCACCAAGGTTTCGCGTTGGTTGGTTATGCCGATGGCGCTTGGTGCTTGGTCGGTTCTCGCCAGTGTCTGCTTTACCGAAGCCAGAGTCGCAGCCCATATTTGTTCGGGCGAGTGCTCAACCCAACCCGGCTGAGGGTAATGCTGCTCGAACTCTTGGTAGCCCTGCGCAACGAGGCTGCCGTCGTGGGCGACAATCACCGAGGTGACCCCGGTCGTGCCTGCGTCGATTGCGAGAATGGCCATGCGAAAAGGCTAATGCGTCATCGGGTCGGTACCGAGTGTTACGAGTTCGGGTTTCGACTTTTTGCCTGGCCACTCGACTAGGAGCATTGCGCCGATCATGATGAGGCCGCCGATTACCGTCAGCGCCTTAACGGGTTCCTGCCCGATTGCGTAGGCAAAACCAGCGGCAAAAACGACCTCGCAGGTCAGAATGATTGCGACGCGCGATGCGTCCATGATTGACTGCGCCCAAGTTTGAATAAAGAACGCGGCAGCGGTTGCGAATAGTGCGCAAAAGATCACCGCGGCCCAAACATTTGCATTTGGCGGTGGCGTGAAACCGTCGGGTAGCGCAACAACCCATGAGACGAGTGCGACACCTGCCATCTGCACCACGGTGAGTGCGTAGCTGTCTAGGTTTTTGCTCCAGGCGCCAAGGCCCACGATGTGAAGGGCATAAAGCAGTGCGCAGATTACTAGCGGCAGGATCCCGTTTGACCAACTTAGGCCGTCTAGCGAAATCAACGCCAAGCCTGCCGTCGCCAAGGCAACGCCGACTAGAACTTTAAGGCTAAGACGTTGTTTTAGAAGCACGAAGGCAAGCAGAGGAGTCAGCACCACGTAAAGACCCGTAAAGAAACCGGTAATTGCTGCCGTTGATTGCTCGAGACCAATAGTTTGGGCGATGTAGGCGATGCCAAGAATCACGCCAAGGATTCCACCGCGCACAAGCAGGCCGCGGTTCATCTTGAGAATCGTCTTTGGGCGAATTGCGAGCATGACAAGAGTTGCGATGGTGAACCTGACGGCCAAGAAGTCGTTGAACGGTTCTTGCGTGATCGCGTCTTTCATCCAGACGAAGGCAACACCCCAGCTTGCGGTTACCGAAAGTAGGGCGATAGTCGCTAGGCGACTAGTGCGTAACGACACCGTCTGCTGTGCTCTTGATCTTTGGGGTCTTCTCGCCGGCCGCAATCTCAACCTTGATGTGGTTTTCGATTGGGGCTACCGGGCAGGTTGCAAAGTCGGTGTATGCGCATGGGAAGTTCGCCGACTTGTTGAAGTCAATCTCCCACTTGTCACCCTCAAGGTGAGTTGCCGTCACGTTGCGGCCGGTGCCGTAGGTTTCTTTGCCGCTGGTGCCGTCACGGAAGATCACATAAAGGACCTCGGGGTTTGGGCGGGTGAACGCAGTCAGACGCACCTCGTCTTCGCCAATCTTGAAAACAAGGGTGCCGGCAGACTCCATAGAAATACCGAGGTCGCCAATTACCGAACTAATCGGTACATCGCGCAAGTTCTCTTCGAGGGTGGCAACAACCTTGAAGGCCGGGTTGTAATCGTAAGTGATAACGCCTTCGAAGAGCTCAAACATCTTGCTGTCGCTGTGGCGTGGGCGAAGCACCATGTTGCCGCCGCGGCTCGCAATTTCGAGGGATCCGCCGGTCATCGGAATCTGGGTCTCTGCGCGTGGCTCAAGGGTCCAGGTCTGCTCTTCGAGGTTGCCTTCATAGCCGCGTGCATGAACAGTGTGGCCAATCGCCCACCACTCGCCGGTTACATCGCCAAAGGTTTGAGGTTCCTCAGAAAGCCAGTGCATGCCTGTCACGGCCAGGAAGCCGGTCGGATTGCGCCACTGCTTGTTGCGGGTTTCAATCCACTCTGCGAAGTCGTTCATTTTGCCTCCAATGGGCCATAGGTCTCAACTGAGACGATTTGTCGATTCTTGCCGGGTTCTTGGCGAGTTAGGTGCGCTACAACAAAGTGCCCCGGTTTGATGCCGCGCGCGTTTTCGAGAAGTTCAAGTTTTTCTAGGGGGTTGTATTTGGCTAATTCTTCGAGGACAGTCGGTAGCGCTGGGCGATGTGTGCAAACTAATGTGGATCTGCCATCCTGAATTAGTTTGTGAATCACCTTTAGCGTTGTCGCAGGTGCGCTTTTATTGCCCGACTCGGTTAGCGAGTCCTTGTATTCAACTGGGATGCTTCGAACCATGGCGTATGGAGCAACTGTGGCCTTGCAACGCTCCCAAGGGCTTGAGACAACGCGTTTCGGCCCCCAGCACGCGAGGAGTTGTTTCAGTTGTTTAGCCTGCATCTTGCCAGGCGCAAGGAGCGGCCGGGAGTCCTCGCCCTTTGACCAGTCAGCTCGGGGTGTTGCTTTGCCATGACGCAAAACAATGAACGGCTTTGTGTCGAGTTGCTCCTTCGCGTGGAGCATAACGAGCTTCTCTAAAAACTCTTTGTCGTGTTCGTATGTCAGCAGGACGGAGGCTTCGTCTGGTGAGAGCCAGTCAACTTTGGCCACCTCCTCGGAAGGTTTAAACCTTGAAGCCTTCAATGCGCGTGAAGTCACTTTTGCAGCCCAGTAATGGACTTCCTTTTCTCGACCATTTGAAAGCGGATATTTCTGAACTCCTAGGCTCATGCCTAGACGAATGGTTAGACCGGTTTCTTCAAGAATTTCGCGAACCGCTGTTTCTGGCAGTGTCTCGCCCGGGTCAACCTTGCCCTTAGGCCAGCTCCAGTCGTTGTAACGGGCTCTGTGAATCACGGCAACGAGAAGGCGACCTTTATCTTCACGCCAACAAATGGCGCCTGCAGCGTATACGGTCATGCTTAGCGAGCGACCTTTCTACTGGCAAGCTCACGCATAAATTCGTCCTGTACGTCTATGCCGGTTTTGTGGCGCACCCAATCGCCTGAAGACTCAAGATGCCACGATGAGGAATCATCGCTCATCGCCAAATCAAACATACCCTCGAGGTCTTTTATTTGGTCTGGTTGGGTGATGCGAACCAGAGCTTCTACTCGACGGTCGAGGTTGCGGTGCATCATGTCTGCTGAGCCAATGAAAACTTCTGGATTACCGTCGTTGGCGAAGGCAAAAACTCGAGAATGCTCTAGGTAGCGACCCAAGACACTTCGAACGCTGATGCTCTCACTGAGGCCTGGTACTCCAGGTTTCAAAGCGCACATGCCGCGAACGAGAATCTCCACGGGCACTCCAGCGCGCCCTGCGTGATACAGCGAGTCAATGATTTGTTCATCGACTAGCGAGTTCATCTTGATTTGGATCTTCGCCGGTTTTCCGGCTTGCTTATTTTCGATTTCACGCTCGATGCGCTCAACGAGCCCTGGGCGCACACTTCCTGGAGAAACCAAGAGTGACTTGAAGGTTGCGTCTGGGGCGTAGCCGGATAGCTGGTTGAAGAGGCGGGTGAGGTCTTCGCCAACGCTTTCGCGAGCGGTGAGTAGGCCATAGTCCTCGTAATATCTAGCCGTCTTCGGGTTGTAGTTTCCGGTGCCGATGTGACAGTAGCGGCGCAGCTGGTTGCCTTCTTGGCGAATGACGAGCGAGAGCTTGCAGTGCGTCTTTAGGCCGACGATTCCGTATACCACGTGAACGCCAGCCTGCTCCAGCTTGCGAGCCCAGGTGATGTTGTTTTGCTCATCGAAACGAGCCTTGATCTCAACGAGGGCTAGAACCTGCTTGCCAGCCTCGGCTGCGTCGATGAGCGCGTCAACGATAGGTGAGTCACCCGAGGTGCGGTAAAGGGTTTGTTTGATTGCCAGAACCTTGGGGTCGGCTGCTGCCTGTTCCAAAAATGCCTGGACGCTGGTTGCGAAAGATTCATAAGGGTGGTGCAGCAAGATGTCGCGTTCGCGAATCGCCTTGAAGATGCTGGTCTTCTCGTCTTCGCCAGGTAGCAGGTAGCGGTTAGTCACCACAGGGTGCGGCGGATACTTGAGGTCTGCCTTTTTGATTGCCGCGATTTGACTCAGACCGGTTAGATCGAGGAGTGACGGCAGGTGGTAGACGTCATCTTCACTGATGTCTAGTTCGCGTACCAATAGGTCGAGAACCTCTGGGTTCATGTCTTCGGCAACTTCGAGTCGAACCGGCGGGCCAAAGCGGCGGCGAAGTAGCTCACGCTCCAGTGCGATAAGCAGGTTCTCGCCCTCGTCCTCGTCGACCTCAAGGTCTTCGTTTCGGGTAACCCTGAAAAGGTGGTGGTGGAGCATTTCGGTGCCTGGGAACAGCTCGCCAAGATTTTGGCCAATAAGTTCTTCGATTGGTAGGAACCGGTAGTTACCCGTGCCCGATTCACCTGGGATTCGAACAAAGCGAGGCAGCAGCGGTGGCACCTTCACTCGCGCAAACTGCTCGGTGCCGTCTTCGAGTTTGCGGAACACCACGGCGATGTTGAGCGAAAGCCCCGAGATGTATGGGAAAGGGTGGGCTGGATCTACGCCTAGTGGCGTGAGTACCGGGTAGATCTGGTTGTAAAAGTAGTCGTTGAGGCTTTGCTGCTCGGTTGCGTTTAGGTCGACCCAGCGCACAACTTGGATTCCGTGCTTGTGTAACCCCGGTTCAATTTCGTCACGAAACAAAGTGGCTTGGCGCATCTGCAGGGCGTGAGCTGTTTCACGAATTGAATCGAGAACGTCCTCAGGGCTCCTGCCTGATGCGGCAACCGTTGCTAGGCCGGTGGCGATGCGGCGTTTGAGCCCGGCAACCCTCACCATGAAGAATTCATCAAGGTTCGAAGAGAAGATGCTCAAGAAGTTAACCCGCTCGAGCAGGTAGAGGTCTGGGTCTTCGGCTAATTCGAGGACGCGCTGGTTGAACGCGAGCCAAGAAAGTTCGCGATCGAGAAAGCGGTCGTTAGGTAAACCACTCGGCTCAGGCAAAGTGATCACCATTGTTTCGTCAGACATAACTCTCTTCGTCTTTCAGCAAGTTGAAACGGTAACCGCGGCCATACTCTGTGCCAATCAGGCCTCCACGGTCGCCAAGTTTTGCTCGTAAGCGCCTGATATGAACATCCACCGTTCGAGTTTCTCCAGCGTAACCGTAGCCCCAAACTTCGCTTAACAGTTGTGCACGAGAAAAAACTCGACCAGGGTGCTGCATCAGGTATTTGAGAAGTTCGAACTCAATGAGAGTGAGGTCCATCGGGCGGCCATCGACGCGCGCCGAGTAGCTAGCCTCATCGATTACAACGCCCGCAGAGGCGATTAGCTCATCGTTTGACTCCGCCTTATCGCGGCTCAGGGCCAGTCGAATTCGGGCATCGATCTCACCGGGCCCAGCCGTGTCGAGCACAATGTCGTCGGCGCCCCATTCGCTCGACATTGCGGCGAGACCACCCTCGGTGATCACGACGATTAGCGGAACAGAAAGGCCCGTGGTTCGCATTATGCGGGCCAGCGATTTTGCGCCGGCCAGGTCTCGTCGGGCGTCCAAGAAAACGAGATCGTGCGAAGGAGCATTCACGATGTTTGCGGGGGACGCTTCGATCTCGCGAATCTTGTGAGGCAGCAGACTTAGGGCAGGCAGAACCTCGCTACCGGCGTTTGCCGACAAAACGAGGAGGTGGGCCATTTCTCTCCTAAAAGACCTATTTATCAAGTCTAAAGGCAGACGTTTGGCACAATGTAACTGTGAAGAGTGGATGGATTGAGATCATCAGCATTTGGGTGCTGGTGGCGGTTGCCACGCTTGTCGTCACAATAACTGCGAGGGGCGAGACTGCCCTGGCAAGTTTTGGAGCGATTTTGGCTGGCTCCTGCGCCCTGGTCTCAATGATTCACCTGTTTTTGACCGGGCACGTGGGCTTCGTGAAGAAGCTGGTCTACGTGGCCGGCGGTTCATATCTGATGTTGGCAATCGCCAGCACCTACGTGCTGTTTATCCAAAGGTAAAATGTAGTCATGGTCTTTTCGGCAGATATTTTCTTCACCGGTTTGCTCGTTCTTGCGTCCCTTGCAATCGCAGCGGTATCGGTTCTGGTTCTCTACAAGCTCTTCAAGGGTCAGAAGTAGTTGTTCGTACTCCCCGAAGGTTTGCCTATTGAGCTCACCCCGTTGTCGTTTCTTATTGGCAATTGGGAGGGTTCAGGCGTAATCGTTGCGAACGACAAAGAGTACGAGTTTCACCAACGCATCGAGTTCTCGCACGATGGGCAGGGTGCACTCACCTACGTTTCTTCGGTGAGTCTCGACGACGAAACCAAAACCGTTTTGCCTAGCGAACTTGGTTATTGGCGCATCGCGCGGCCACGCGAAGGGTTTGACCATGGGCCAGCGCTGGTGCCAGGAATTGGTGAAAGCACGATCAAGTCACACGAAGACCTCGAGCGCTATAGAAACGACACCAAGGGCTTCGACCTTGAGGTTTCGACACTCCACCCCGGCGGCGTGGCAGAGCTTTACAAGGGTTACGTCAAGCAGGCTCAAATTCACCTGGCCAGCGCACACGGCGTGGCTTTTGAAGGCGCAAAGGCTTATCGCCACAGCACCAGAATCTACGGCCTGGTCGAAGGCGCACTGCTGTGGGCTTGGGACATTGCATTGCCTGGTGGTGAGCTGAAGTCACATGCCTCCGCTCGCCTCGAACGAGTTGGCTAATGCCAAATCCGCTTCTTGAACAAAAGGCGCTCGCCGAAGGCAAGGCGGTTTCGTTGCTTAGCGACCGTTGCGTTATCTCGATTGAAGGCGAAGATCGACTCAGCTGGCTCAACTCAATTCTTTCGCAGGAGCTCCGATCTCTAGCGGCAGGTGAAAGTGCCGAGGCTTTGCAACTCGACCCGCACGGACACATCGAATACGTGCTGCACCTTGTCGAAGACGGTGAGCGAACCTGGGCGATAGTCGAGTCGGCCACCGTTGATGCACTGGTTGCGTGGCTAGACAAGATGGTTTTTAGAAGCAAGGTCGAAATCGTTCGACACCCTGAGCTCGCTGTTTACTTTGGCATTGGCACGGAGTTCGGCCTGACTTGGGTTGACCAGTGGCCAAGCGTGGTGGCAGGAGGCGTGCGTTACGCCGAAGACGCCCCAGAGTTCAACGGCCGTGAGCACATTCTTGAGGTGGCTCCGGCGATTGATTTGGTGCCCTTGGAGGCAGCCGAGGCTTTGCGCGTTGCGGCGCACCGACCACGGCAAATAACCGAGGTTGACGATCGCACGTTGCCGCACGAACTTGACTGGCTGTCGACCGCTGTTCACCTGCGCAAAGGTTGCTACCGCGGGCAAGAGACAGTTGCGAAGGTTCACAACCTCGGCCACCCTCCTCGTCGGCTAACCTTTTTGCACCTCGATGGCTCGAATCACCTTCTGCCAGAAGAGACTGAGGTAACGCTAGATGGCAAGGTAGTTGGCCGCGTGACTTCGGTTACCCAACACTATGAGATGGGTCCAATCGCGCTCGCTGTGCTTTCTCGCTCGATACCTGCAGATGCAATTCTGATGGTTGGCAGAGTTTCGGCTTCGCAAGAGGTCATCGTGCCAGCCGATGCCGGTAAGGCTGCCAACCTGCCGCCACGTAGTGAGTTGAACTCGCGCCGATGAACATTAAGTGGAGCTTGAAAGACGCCGTCGCTCGATTGCTTGATTCGATCGTGCCGATTCTGCAGATCGTCTTTGCGGCAGGCTTGGGTTATTCGTTCTCGCACTGGGTTTTGCACCACGAGGTGCCGCTGCTCTCGGTCACGGTCACAATTACCGCTCTAGGTTTCACCAGGGACGCACGACCTAGGCGTGTGCTCGAAACCGCATTAGGAATGATCACCGGCATTGCCCTCTCGGAGTCGATGCTGCTTGGCTTCGGTCCGGGGCTTTGGCAGATGGCGGTCACGCTTTTGCTTTGCCTAATGTTGGCCAGGTTTATTAGCGGCAGCGCGTCCTTCGCTCTAACCGTCGGCATTCAAGCGATTTTGGTTCAGCTTCTGCAGGCACCCGTAGGCGGTGTTTACACCAGATCGATTGACGGACTCGTCGGCGGTGCGATTGCCCTTTTGATCACCGCGCTGATACCTCGCGACCCAAGGGGTATTGCCCGCAAAGACGCCGGAAAGTTGTTTGAAGTTTTCATCGACAGCATGGAGGCGCTGAAGACCGCTACTCGCGATGTGAACATTGCCGTGGCCGACGAAACCTTGAAGCAGGTTCGCAGAACGCAACCGTTGATCGACAACTGGCGCCTTTCGCTAGATAGCGCGATCTCAATCAGTCGAGTCTCACCATTTTTGATCAAGTATCGCGACGAGTTGCGTGGTCAGGTGCGCCTTATGCGCGGCATGGATCTGGCTACTCGAAACCTTCGCGTGGTCGCGAGGCGCATCGACTTTTTGTTGCGCGATGGGCAAAAGCGCCCTCATCTCGCCGACCTTTTTGAGCAGTTGCTGGTGGGGGCAAAGCATTTGCAGAAGGGACTCGTCGAGTCGGAGGCGCTTGGCGATGCCCAAGAGGTGTTCTTGGAGGTCATTCACCAGCTTGACCCCAAGAAGTTCGGCATCGCCGACCAAATTCGCGAAGCCTCAGTTTTGCTCCTTCTACGCCCGATGCTTGTCGACTTGCTGTGCGCCAGCGGTATGAGCGAAGAAGACGCTCGCGAAGAGCTACCCGAAATCTAGGGTTTTACGGCAGCCCAAGAAACGGTGAGTTCACCGAGTCGCCAGCGTTTGCGGTCGACTTTGACCGGCCAACCTTCGACAGCCAGTTGCTCGCAAACTGCGACCCAGCGTTGAATAGCTCCAAAGCTCGACAGCGGTGCTTGCATGGCCCAGGCCTTGTCGATCGCGGTCAGCCAAGCGTGAATGCGCTCGCCGAGAACATTGTGGTGAATCAGTGCCTTGGGTAGGCGTTCGGCAACCTTGCTCGGTGTTTCGAGTCCCGTGAGTCGCAGCGAAATCGTAAACCAGAGCGGCTGCTCGGCATCGAGAGTGACCCAAGAACTCAGGCGACCGATTTCGTCGCAGGTGCCTTCGATCAAGAGGCCACCAGTCGTTAGGCGAGACTGCATAAGTTGCCAAGCGGCCGCCACCTCGGATTCGTCGTATTGCCGAAGGACGTTGAACGCGCGAATAATCGTGGCTGCCGGCAAACCTTTCGGGAGCGGTGTCTCGAACCCACCATGGGTGAAGTCAAGGCCCGGTTCGGCTAAAGCCAGACCTCGCTCAACCCGTTCGCGCTCAATTTCGACACCGACCACACGAACCGAGGGGTTCACCTTCAAGAGCCTCGCACGCAACTCCACCGCGGTAATCGGGCTCGCACCAAAACCGAGGTCTACCACCACTGGGTTCGGTTCTTTGAGCACCGGTAACGTAGCGATGTAGCGGTCGACCCGACGCAACCGATTTGGGTTGGTCGTGCCACGCGTCACAGTGCCGATTGGTTTAGCCACGCAATAAACTTAGGTCATGGCTCACAAATACACTCTCATCCTGCTTCGTCACGGCAACAGCGTCTGGAACCAGGAAAACCTTTTCACCGGCTGGGTTGACGTAGACCTGAGCGATCAGGGTCGTGCAGAAGCGCATCGCGCGGGGGAGTTACTTGCCGAGAGTGGCCTGAAGCCAGATCTTCTCTACACTTCGCGCCTAAAGCGCGCAATCAACACGGCTCACATCGCACTTAACGCCGCCGAGCGTTCATGGATCGACGTCAAGCGCGATTGGCGCCTAAACGAGCGCCACTACGGTGCTCTTCAGGGCAAAGACAAGGCGCAAACATTAGCCGAGTACGGCGCCGAACAGTTTCAGATTTGGCGCCGCTCGTTCGATGTGCCGCCACCACCGATTGACGATGCCAACGAATACTCGCAGGCTCACGATGAGCGCTACGCCGGTTTGAGTGAGATCCCAAAGACCGAGTGCCTCAAAGACGTTTTGGTTCGTATGATGCCACTTTGGGACGCAGAGATTAAGCAGGACCTGATCGGTGGCAAGACGGTGTTGGTCACCGCACACGGCAACTCTTTGCGCGCACTCGTGAAGCACCTTGACGGCATTAGCGACGAAGACATCGCCGAGCTAAACATCCCGACGGGCATCCCGCTGGTTTACAAGCTCGATGAAAACTTCAAGCCGTTGGTTGCCGGTGGCGAATACCTTGACCCAGAGGCTGCAGCAGCCGGTGCGGCAGCGGTAGCAGCTCAGGGCGCTAAAAAGTAAGTTTTATTCCGACCATTCGCCGGTGGTCAGGTAGCTGACCTTGGCTGAGATGTCGACCACGTGGTCGGCGAAACGCTCGTGGTAACGGCTGGCGAGGGTGACGTCAACGGTAAACATAGCGTTCTCCTTCCACGAGTCGGCAAGCACTGTCTCAAAAACTCCGCGGTGAAGTTCATCAACGCGCTCGTCCTCGGCCTGAATCGAGCGAGCCACGTCAACGTCTGGATTTGCTAGCAGCTTGGTGATCTTGTTTCCGAGTTCAACATCGAGTTTGCCCATCTCGACAAAAACGGGCATGAGGCTCTCAGGCACCGCAGAACCTGGGAATCTGAAGCGCGCAATCTGCGCAATGTGTGAGGCAAGAGCGCCCATGCGTTCGAGCGATGCGCTCATTCGGAGAGCGGAAACCAAAATGCGCAGATCGCGGGCAACCGGTGATTGGCGGGCAAGAATGCGAATGACGAGTTCGTCTAGCGTGAGAGCTTTTTCGCTAATCGCGTCGGCGCTTGCAATGGCCTGGTCTGCGACTGTGACGTCAGACGTGGTGAATGCAATCGTTGCGTTCTTCATGACATTTGTGACGTCGGTGGAGATCTCAACTAGGCGGTCTTGAACCTCTTTGAGCTCATTCTGAAAAACTTCGCGCATCTGGATTTCCTCTGTTAGGTAGCTAAAAGGCTGTCATCGCGAGGTAAACGCTTATAAAACAAACACTTAACCCCGAACTAAATACTTCACTCAAAGGATAACCTTAGGGAGTGAACTTCTGGTGGTTGGTGTTGGCATTTTCGCTGGGCGTCCTCGCCCTGGCGCGCCCGCTTTACATTGCCAGAAGGGCCGCTGCCATTGCCCCCGTAGAACCTGTCTCGATTGCCGATGGCGCGGCAGAAATTCTTGAAGCCCTAGCTGAAGCAGGTGTTGTCTTAGGTACTCAGAACAAGGTTTTGAAAGCCACCACCGCAGCGCTAGCAATGGGCCTCGTAAGCGGGCGGGCAGTCGTAAATTACCAACTCATCGATTTGATCTCTCTTGCTCGAAATACAGGAGCAATCCAGCAGGCTGAGTTGGAATTCGATTCTGGTGTTCAAGGCGCTAAACCGCTGTTTATTAGAGCCCGCGCAGTATCTCTCGGCGGAGAAACGGTCCTTCTCATTGTCGAGGATCGCACAGAGGCGAAGCGGCTCGATGAGACTCGACGCGATTTCATGGCCAACATCTCTCACGAGTTGAAGACTCCGGTTGGCGCAATCGGTCTTCTCGCCGAAACCATAAGTTCAAGCAGCGATGATCCCGAGCTTGTCGCCAAGTTCTCGAAGCGCATTTTGAAAGAATCGAAACGGCTAACTGCGCTCGTTCAAGACGTCATTCAGCTTTCTCGCATTCAAGCTTCAGAAACAGTGCAGAGTGCGGAGTTACTAAACATAGATTCAGTTTTGCGCGAGGCGATTGAGCGTAATGCCTTCAAGGCAGAACGAAGAAGGGTCACCATCAATTTCGAGGCCGAAAAAGGCTTGAAAATCATTGGTGATGAAGAGATGCTCGCGGTTGCTTTCAAAAACATCATTGAGAATGCAATTGATTATTCCCCAGAGGGTTCCCACGTAGCTGTCACAATCGAAAAGGAAGGTGCGCAAGTTGCCGTCAAGGTCGTCGACAGTGGCGTTGGAATCGCTAAAGAAGACCTTAAGCGTATTTTTGAGCGCTTTTACCGAACCGATCCCGCTAGATCACGCCAAACCGGTGGTACCGGCCTGGGCTTGAGCATCGTCAAACACGTAATTACTTCACACCTCGGTGAAATCAGAGTCGCATCGAAAGTTGGTGTTGGTTCCACGTTTACGTTGCTGTTACCTTTAGCCGATAAAAAGTTAGTAGCGAAGAAGAAGGTAACTAATGGCTAAAATCTTGGTCGTCGAAGACGAAGCGTCATACCGTGAAACACTTGCGATCCTGTTGCCTAAAGAAGGCCACGAAGTTGTTGTGGCTGCCGATGGTCACGAAGCACTTGCTCGCTTCGCCGATTCAAACCCAGACCTGATTTTGCTCGACCTGATGTTGCCCGGGATCAGCGGCAACGAAGTTTGCCGCACGATTCGCCAAACCTCAAATGTTCCAATCATCATGCTTACGGCCAAAGACTCAGAGACCGATGAAGTTGTTGGGCTCGAAATCGGTGCCGACGATTACATCACCAAGCTAGCTTCATCTTCAAAAATTATCGCCCGCATCAACAAAGTCTTGAGTCGACGTATCGATCCGGTTTTCGAAGACGATGACGTGCTGTCTGCTGGGCCTGTAACGCTGGACGTCGAACGCCACATCGTTACGGTCAACGGTGCCAAAGTCGCTTTTCCATTGAAAGAGTTTGAGCTTCTCGAGCTTCTGATGAGAAACGTCAACAGAGTTCTCCCTCGGCACTTGATTATTGAACGAGTTTGGGGTTCAAACTATTACGGTGACACGAAGACTCTAGATGTTCACGTGAAGCGCCTGCGCACCAAAATCGAGCCGGACTCCGAACGCCCTCAGTACTTGGTGACCGTGCGCGGCCTCGGTTATAAGTTCGAAGCTTAGTTTTTAGCGGCTACTTCTGAAAGTAGGGAGCGTACTGCTCCAAGGTGCCATCGAGCACCGGCACAACAAGCTGCTCACCGGTTGCGCCATCAATTGAAACCCAGATGGTTGCGTTTGCGCCAGGAGCGCCAGAGATTGTTACGCCAAGCCCCTCGGTGTCGCTACCCGAGCCAAGCCCTAGAGTTTCGCCAGCCGAAACGGTGATTGGGTCGGTCTTGGTGCGAAGGTCGAAGTCGGTGTATTCGAACTGAACGGTGATGTCTTTTTTGTTGTCGTTGACGACCGTACCGATCAACTTTCCGCCGTCAGTACCGTTGCTTAGGTAAATGAAGTTGCGAAGCTTTACGTCGCCGATGTTGATCTGGCTGCCGTCGCTAGGTGCGTAGACCATCATGCTGTCTACATTTTTGTTCAGGCTGCAGCCGGTGGTTCCAACAAGTAGGGCAGCAGAAATCGCGATAACCGAGACAATTTTGCGGGTGTTCATTATTCCTCCATGAGCAACAGACCCTTCTAGTTTAGCCTTTATAAACACTGGGGTCTGTGGTAAAATCGTTGTTTCGAAGGGAATTAACTCCATGGCAACCCCAGCTCACCTCAAAAAGGGCAAGACCGTAATGTACCCGCACCACGGTGCGGCGAAAATCGTCGAAATCGCCGACCGCCCGTTTCGCGGAGAGGTTGAAACTCACCTTCGCCTCGAGGTTGCAATCACCTCGCTCCAGATTTGGATTCCAGTTTCGAAGATCGGTACCGACGAAGGCCAGGTTCCTGTTCGTAAGGTAATCGACGACGAACAGCTCAAAGAGGTCAAGAAGTGCCTCCGCGAAGAGTTCGTTGAAGAACCAACAAACTGGTCACGCCGTTACAAGGCCAACAACGAAAAGCTCGACTCGGGTGAAGTAATGAAGGTTGCGCAGGTTGTTCGCGACCTTTGGCGCCGTGACCAAGACAAGGGTCTTTCGGCCGGTGAAAAGCGCATGCTTGCAAAGGCGCGCCAGGTTCTTGAGTCTGAGTGGGCACTTGCTCGCGGAATCAGCGAAGAAGCCGCAACCGCCGAGGTCGAAAAAGTTCTTTCAACCAAGAAGGACTAACCTGCCATGACGCCGGATCTAGCGGTGGTTTTGGTGGCCGGTGGTCGTGGTGTGCGCCTTGGCGCTGGCAAGCCTAAAGCTCTTGTGGAGTTTTCTGGCAAAACCATTCTCGAACACTCTCTTGTGGGAGCTTCGCGAGCTCGCGGGCTCAAGCAAATCATTGTTGCTGCACCTGCAGAACACCTAGCCTTTGTCTCAGAACTGGTTGCCGCCGCTGTCGGCGACATCGACTTCACTGTCGTAGCAGGCGGTGACACTCGTCAACAGTCAATCGCTAACGCTCTCGTATTCGTGGATGCTCCCGTTGTCTTGGTTCACGATGCTGCCCGTGCGCTTGCGCCTGCCTCGCTTTTCGACCGCGTCGCAGATTCGGTGCGCGAAACCGGACTGGGTAGCGTCCCTGTGCTTGAAGTCTTTGACACCATCAAGCGCGTTGAAGGCGATTTGGTTCGCGAAACCGTTGATCGCAGCACCCTTAGACGCGCGCAAACACCACAGGGTTTTGTTGCCTCGGCGCTGAAGGATGCCTACGAGTCGGCCGAAGCCGACTTCACCGATGACGCCGCACTGATGCAGTCAACGGGGGCCACAATTCGATTCGTAGCTGGCGATCCTGCCGCATACAAGATCACGACGCCGGAAGATCTAGAAACCGAAACCCGCACCGGCATCGGCACAGACACGCACCGGTTCACCGACGACTCGTCGAAACCCCTCTACTTGGGAACCGTTGTATGGGAGGGCGAACGCGGCCTGGACGGGCATTCAGACGGCGATGCACTCAGCCACGCAATAGTCGATGCGCTCCTCTCGGCAGCTGGCCTAGGCGACATCGGCTCAAACTTCGGTGTTGATCGCCCAGAGTTCGCCGGCGCAAATGGA
This sequence comes from Microbacteriaceae bacterium, assembly GCA_947455435.1. Classification (GTDB taxonomy): domain Bacteria; phylum Actinomycetota; class Actinomycetes; order Actinomycetales; family Microbacteriaceae; genus Rhodoluna. The sequence continues at coordinate 41,243 of CANGNZ010000001.1, read as the reverse complement.
TCGGTGTTCCTGACAGAAACACTTCGTTTGATTAGTGACGCCGGTTGGCAGGTCGGTAACATTTCGGCGCAGATCATCGGCAACCGCCCGAAAGTGGGGCCTCACCGCGCTCGGGTCGAACAAGTGCTCAGCAACCTAGTTGCGGCACCAGTGACGATTAGCGCCACCACGACAGACGGTTTAGGTTTCTTGGGTAACACTGAAGGTGTGGCCGTTGTAGCCTCAGCGCTGATTAAAAGACGCGCGGATAGGCTGAACTAATGGCCCTATCTGTTTTTGATTCCAAGAGCGCGAGTGTTCGGGTTTTTGAGCCGCTAAACCCAGGCAAAGTCGGAATTTATGTTTGCGGCCCGACGGTGCAATCGGCACCGCACGTTGGCCACCTTCGAAGTGCGGTAGCTTTCGACATAATCGCCAACTGGCTTCGAATCGGCCATGGTTTCGATGTGAAGTTGGTTCGAAACGTAACCGATATTGACGACAAGATCTTGGTAAACGCCAAGGAACAGGGCAAGGATTGGCGCGAACTCGCCCTAGACGTTGAGGCAATCTTCAACTCGGTCTATGACTCGATCGGTGCCGGTGTGGAGCATCGGCCCCATGCGACCGAGCATATCGGCGGAATGATCTCGCTCATCAAAGAGCTGATTGGTCGCGGGCATGCATACCAGGCTGCCGGCAGCGCCAACGTGTTCTTCGACACTGCTTCTTGGGCTGGTTACGGTGAGCTCACTCGCCAAAAGCTTGAAAACATGGAGGGCGAGGCTATTGGTGGTGGCCGCAGGGCCGCCCACGACTTTGCTCTCTGGAAGGCGCCAAAGGTCGGCGAACCAGATACCGCTGCTTGGGATTCACCCTGGGGTAGAGGCCGGCCCGGCTGGCACATTGAGTGTTCGGCAATGACTTTTGCCGAGTTTGGCGAAGCGTTCGACATTCACGGTGGCGGCCTAGACCTGAGGTTCCCGCACCACGAAAACGAACTGGCTCAGTCGCGCGCCGCCGGCTACGCGTTTGCGAACTACTGGATGCACAACGGGTTGGTCACCGTTTCGGGTCAGAAGATGTCTAAGTCTCTCGGCAACGGCGTCTCGGTTGAAGAGTTTTTTGAGCAGGGGAGCCCCGCTGCTGTGCGCTATTGGCTTGGGTCGGCACACTACCGCTCAACGCTCGACTATTCGGCTGGTGCGATAGCCGATGCAGAAGCAGCCGTTTCTCGTATTCGCAATTACTTGACTCGAAACAAGGCCAATGCTGGCGTTATCCCGGTGGCCTTTGCCGAGGCGATGGATTCAGACTTCAACGTACCTGCCGCACTGGGCGTTCTTCACGACGCGGTTCGTGCCGGTAACTCTGGCGACGAATCTGTAGCTGCCTCAGTGGCTGCGATGGCCGTCGTCCTAGGCATCGAAGCGCCCGTGGCCGAGGTGAATCACGAGCTTGCGGCTAAGGTTGAAGGGCTACTAGAACAGCGAAACGCTGCACGAGCAAATAAAGACTTCACGCGATCTGACTCGATTCGCGAAGAACTAAACCAACTAGGTGTCACCATCGAAGACACCGCAAACGGAACGACTTGGAGCATCAATGGCTAGCAAAGGCAAACGCCCTGGCACCGCAAAAGGCAAGAAAGGACCAACGGTAGGAACCGGTGGTCACAACAAGGCACGCCTAGAGGGTCGTGGCCCAACACCTAAGGCTGAGGACCGCAAAGGCCACAAGGCGTTTAGGGGCAAGCGCGCAGAAGAGCGTCGCACTGCAACCGGCAAGGGCGAGTTCTTGGCGCCTTCGGCTCGCACGGCAGGTGTTAGCGGTGCTGCCCGCAACAACTCGAAGCCAGTTTCTAAGGCTGCCGATGCCAACGAGGTTCTTTCTGGTCGCAACTCGGTAGTTGAAGCTCTTCGCGCCAAGGTTCCGGCCACTGCGCTTTACCTTGCCAACCGCATTGAGGTTGACGATCGCGTGAAAGAGGCAATCACCCTAGCCAATGCTCGCCAGATTCCGGTTCATGAGGTAACTCGCCCCGAGATCGATCGCCTAACCGGTTTCGACTCGATCAACCAGGGCATCGCCTTGGCTGTGCCGCCTTACAACTACCTTCACCCAATGGATCTGCTCGACAAAGTGATCGCTCGCGGCCAGAAGCCGCTGTTTGTTGCACTCGACGGCATCACCGACCCGCGCAACTTGGGTGCAATTATTCGTTCGGTCGCCGCATTCGGTGGTCAGGGCGTCATTTTGCCTCAGCGCCGTTCGACTGGTGTTACGGCTTCTGCCTGGAAGACTTCGGCTGGAGCCGCAGCACGTATTCCGGTAGCACTTGCTGCCAACTTGAATAACACGCTCAAAGAGTTCAAAAAGCGTGGACTCTTTGTTGTCGGCCTAGATGGCGGTGGAGACATCAGTCTGCCAAACTTCGATCTCGGCACCGAGCCAGTAATCCTAGTCATTGGTTCTGAAGGCAAGGGCCTAAGTCGTTTGGTTCAAGAGAACTGCGACGCGATTCTTTCGATTCCGATCACCAGTCACACCGAGTCACTAAACGCGGGAATTGCTGCGAGCGTTGCACTTTACGAAGTTGCTCGCCGACGCGGCACCAACTAAACCAGGTCGCGCCAGTCCACTTCGCCGTCTTCGTTATCGACGGTTATAGTGCCCGAAGGGATCGGGTTCGGCATTGTGATCGAGTCTGTGGGTAACTGAAGCAGAGCCTCTTCGTCGCGCCTATGCACTAGGACAGTCGAGATGTAACTCGAGACGGCTTCTTCGATCGGAACATCTCGCGATTCGTTCTCGCTGCGGTACCAACGGTGCTCCAGAACTTGGTGGTAGATCTCGGCGGGTTCCAGTTTGCCGGCGAGGTCTTTGGGAATCGACGTAACTACGGGTTCGAAGGCATGGCTCAACCATTCGTGGGCGAGCACCTCTTCGTCGGCACCTGGCCGAGGGTGGTCAATTCGGTATTCGTCCAAGTCATTTAGCAGTCTTCGAGCCTGGTTTTCTTCGACGTCCAGCCCGGTCAGGCGCATCAACCGGCGAGAGTGATGCCCAGCATCGACAACCTTTGGCTGGATCTTTACGGTTGAACCGGCGCCGTCGGTACGGATGGTCATCTCTTCGATGTCGAAGCCAAGAGCATTCAGGCGGCTGACTCGTTTATTGATCTTCCAGCGCTCTTTAGTCTCGAAAGACTCGACCCCGGTTAGCTCTGTCCAAAGCTCTCGGTACTTCAGCATGATTCGGTCGCTGATTTCGTTGGCATCAACGCCAGGGGTGGCGTTTCCAGACGCGATTAGGTCGAGGAGTTCGCCGGCGATGTTCACGCGTGCGATTTCTAGGTCGTTTTCGCGTTGCCCATTAGAGAGACCACCCTCGTAGAGCTGCCCGGTTTCGGCATCGACTAGGTAGGCGGCAAAGGCGCCAGCATCGCGCCGAAACAAGGTGTTTGAGAGCGACACGTCGCCCCAGAAGAACCCAGCGATGTGCAAGCGCACTAGAAGTACCGCCAGCGCGTCTACGAGGCGAGTGGCGGTTTCTGGGCGCAAACCCTGAGACCACATGGCACGGTATGGGAGCGAAAACTTAAGGTGGCGCGTTATCAAAACTGAAAGCAGCTCTTCGCCTTCGGCGGTGGTGCGATTGTTGATGATTGCGAACGGCTCAACACAAGGAACATCGAGTGACTGAAGCTTTTTTAGCATGTCGTATTCGCGCCGAGCGAGCTCGGGCAAGGTCTCTTTGATTGCGATTACGTGATCGTTTAGGTGCGCGAAACGAACCGTGTGACGGCTAAGGCCCTTCGGTAGTGCCGCGATATTTTCTGAAGGCCAGTGCTCTAAAGGCAACTGCCACGGTAGATCCAGAAGTTCTGGCTCTACCGCGGCAGTTGTTATGTCTAGTGACAATGAATTAGTTGAGGCGTAGGCCCGACTCAACGTCGAACAAGTGAGTCACGCCACCCTCAGGTGCAAGGGTCACGGTCTGGCCGGCCTTCGGGTGGTTCACTGCGTCAACGCGAGCAACGATGTCGGTTGTGACACCGTCAAGCTTTGCGTTGCCGTAAAGGTAGGCATCTGCACCTAGCTCTTCAACAACGTCGATGTGAACCTCTAGACCCTGCTTTGAGATCACTAGGTCTTCAGGGCGAAGGCCGACTGTGATGCTCTTTGCCTTGGTCTTAGCCAGGATTGCCTTGTCGACAGGAAGAACCTTGTTGCCGAACTGAACTCCGCCGTCGGCGATTGGCAACTGGAGAAGGTTCATGGCTGGTGAGCCAATGAAGCCTGCAACGAACACGTTCTGTGGCTTCTCGTAAAGCGCACGTGGGGTGTCAACCTGCTGAAGAACGCCGTCCTTTAGCACTGCAACGCGGTCACCCATGGTCATAGCCTCGACCTGGTCGTGAGTCACGTAAACGGTGGTTACACCTAGGCGGCGCTGAAGTGACGCGATCTGGGTGCGGGTCTGAACGCGGAGCTTGGCGTCAAGGTTCGAAAGAGGCTCGTCCATGAGGAACACCTGTGGCTTACGAACGATTGCGCGACCCATGGCCACACGCTGACGCTGACCACCCGAAAGAGCCTTTGGCTTTCGGCCTAGGTACTCTTCGAGGTCAAGAAGCTTTGCTGCCTCGAGAACGCGCTCTGCACGCTCTTCCTTCGAAACTCCAGCGATCTTTAGTGCGAAGCCCATGTTCTCAGCCACGGTCATGTGTGGGTAGAGAGCGTAGTTCTGGAAGACCATTGCGATGTCGCGGTCTTTAGGTGGGATGTCGGTGACGTCGCGGTCACCGATCAGGATGTGACCCTCGTTGACCTCTTCGAGGCCGGCGAGCATGCGCAGGGTGGTCGACTTACCGCAACCCGATGGGCCAACGAGTACTAGGAACTCGCCGTCTGCAATCTTTAGGTCGATTGAGTCAACAGCTGGGCGGGTGCCACCTGGGTAAAGGCGGGTTGCCTTCTGGAATGTAACTGATGCCATTTCTTTTCTCCTCACCGGCAGGTACGAGCCGGACGATCCGTAGTGATAGAGCCCCAAGTCGGTTGACAAGAGGTAACTTCATTATGCCAGCAGGCGTGCCTGTTCTAGACTAGAAAACTGCTTAGTCACCCAATCGTGATAAAAGGAATTCGATGTCAAACACTCCACGCCCAACCCGCAACGAACAGCGCGAAGCCGCCCGAGCAAAGGCGCGCGAAATGCGTCTGGCCCAAAAGCGCAACGACTCTCGCAAACGCACAATCTTGATCGCCTCGATTGTCGCCGTGGTTGCAATCGCCGTAACTGGCGTGGTCTTGACCATCAAGAACGAGGTAAACAACCCGGTGCCGACTGCGGCGACTCCTGCAAACATGGCTTTTGATGGCGGCATCAAGATCGGCACTGGCCTAAAGGCAATCACCGATCCTGCCGAACAAGCGGACACCCCAAACATCATCATCTACGAAGACCTTCAGTGCCCAAACTGCCGCGACTTCGAAGTGCCAAACGCAGCTCAGCTGCGCGACTGGGTCTCGACCGGCAAATACACGGTACAGATCCACCCAATCTCGTTCCTTGACGGCAACAGCCCTAACCAGTACTCGAGCCGCGCTGCTAGTGCTGCAATCTGCGTTGCTAACGGTGACCCAAACAAGTTCTTCGACTTCAACTCGGCGCTTTACTCAAACCAACCTGACGAAGGCACGATGGGCCCCAGCAACGAAGAGTTGGCTTCGCGCGCACAGTCTGTTGGCGTGAACAACAAGCCTGTTCTCGATTGCATCAAGAACGCCACGTACCAGAGCTACGCACAGACCTATACCCAAGACACCGTCTTCAAGCGCAACATCCCAGGCACCAAGCTGAAGGTCGACGGAACCCCTTACATCGTTTTGAACGGCCAGCACTTCACCGGTAACTGGACAAACCCTGCAGAGTTCGCTCAGTGGGTTCTAAGCACCGCTGGCAAATAGTCTGTAACGAAAAATCCCCCAGTCCAAAAGGTCTGGGGGATTTTTCTTTGCTTCTTTAGCGAGTGCCAACCACTACGACTCGCGATACTTCAGATACGCCGACATCGTTTCGTGCCGAGACCCTGAACAGGTAGGTGGTCTTCGATTTGAAGCCCTTGACCAACAAGCTCAAGCTCTTGAAGTTTGGAGCGCTGACTCGAGTCCAGGTAACACCCTTGTTCTTCGAGTACTCGACGATGTATTCGCGTACCGGAGAACCGCCAACAACCTGCGCCGCAACCCAAGAGAGCGTGACGGTGGTCGTGGTCTTGGTAGTTGCCTTCAAGCCCGTTGGTGCCGAAGGAGCGAGACCAGGGGTGAGAGCGGTTGCCACATTAGAGACCTCTCCAGCGCCAAACGAGTTGATCGCACTGACACGGAACTTGTAAGAAGTGCCGGCCTTCAAGCCGGTGACGGCAAAGCCAAGACCGACGAAAGCGGTGTGGTTGATGGTGACCCACTTCACACCATCGTTCGATGCTTCAATCTTGTAGTCGGCCATGGTCGCGCCGTTGTCGTAGAGCGGAGCCAACCAGGTCAGAGTTGCACCTGAATCGCTTGGGGTAGCAGTCAGCGATAGCGGCGCGCTCGGGATGCCAGCGAGCGTGGTGAACGTCTCGTATGCGGCTTCGCCGGTTGCGGTTGCATTCTGTGCTGAAACTCTCACAAGGTAGGTTGTGGCTCCGGCGAGGTTTGACAGGTTCATCTTCACCGAGTTTGAGGCCTTGTGTGAAACGAGGCTCCAGCTGTATCCGTTGTCAGCCGAAGTCTCAACAACGTAGTCACTCACTGGCAAGCCGCCGGTGTCGGTTGGCGTAACCCATCCGAGGGAGACGGTTGATTTCGTGATCGAACCAACAGTCAAACCGGTTGGTGAACCGGGTGCGGTGGTGTTTGCGATGAAGGTGAATACATCAGAAACGTCGCCAAGGCCGATAGAGGTTACCGCCGTAACGCGAACCTTGTACGTGATGCCCTTGGTTAAGCCGGTGAGTGTAAAACCGAGGGTGTTCGATGCGGTGTGAGGAATCGTTGTCCAGACATTGTTGCTGGTCACCTCAACCTTATAGTCGCTGATCGATGCGCCACCGTTAGTCGATGGGAGATCCCAGTTGAGCGAAGCGCGCCCAGTTGTCTGCGAGGTTAGTCGCAGGTTCAACGGCTTGCTCGCGTTGCTTACCAAGGTCGTCGCCGAGCCTGTTAGGTAATCACTCGAGCCCACCTTGTTGATGGCCGAAACGCGCACCAGGTAAGTCGTGCCTGGAGCGGCGCCTGACACGGTCAACTGCTGAGATGTAGAAGCATCTGCCTTGGCTGGCACCCAGGTTGCACCATTGTTGCGCGAGAGCTCAACGTTGAAATCGTTGATGTTTGCGCCACCATCGTTGGTCGGGGTGGTCCAGTTGAGCTGAAAACCCGACTTGGTTACGTTACTGACCAACAGGTTGGTCGGTGCGTTGGGTGCCGCGGCCACATCGGTGTGAATGTCTAGGTAAGCCCAGGCCAAGTCCATGTACTGGCTGGTGAAGTCGTCGATGCCACCGCCGTTTTCTCCACGGATGCGGAACGTGTAGTCGGTGTCGTCGTGCAAGTTAGAAATCGGCAGATTAGGCGTCGTTGAGTAGCCATCGTTGATGGTCTTCCAACTTTGACGACCATCGGTCGAATACTGAATGACGTAATCCTTTAGGGCGGGTGAGCCCTTGTCGGTCGGTGCAATCCAGCTGAGGACTCCCGACGAGGCGTTAGTGGCCTGCCAAGCAAAGTTGGTTGGCTCGTTTGGCAAGCCCGGTGGGGTGCGCCACACGGTCAGTGGGTCGATTGACGACCAGAAGCTGTTGTTGAAGTCGTCAACGCCCCAAACCTGGCAAGGGTATGTGCCTGGGTATTGACCTAGCAGGATCGTGTTTGAGAACGTGATGGTCAAGTCTTTGCGGTCACCCTGAGCCGAAGCGATTGCCGGGTTGTTGGCAAGGTCGTTCAGGTTGAGGTTGTAGAGCGGCGTGTAGAAAACACCGGCGCAGCTAACATAAAGGCTTTTTACACCAGTTGCATCGGTCACGTGCAGGCTCAAGAGAGCTGGTTGCGCAACTTGTCCGGCGTCAAACTTCGACTGGTTCCAAACGCCGTATTCGACGACAGGTGCCTGCTCGTCCCAATCGCCGTAATTGCGAGTGATTACCAATGGGGCGACCTGCTGGTATCGGAGGTTGTTGTTTTTGTCGTAAACCCACATGTTGCACTGGTAGCTGCCTGGCTTGTGACCGTATGGAATCTCAAGTTTTAGTGAACCCATGAAGTCTTTTGCCGTGCCCGAAACCGTTGCAAGTGAAGGGTTGTTGAGGTTGGTGCCAAGGTTGTAAGCCCAAGCCCAGAGGTCGTCGCACTGCAGGCTGATGTTGTTGATTCCTGTGCGGTCGGTGATGTGTAGCTGCAGGTAACCGGTCTGCGCGTAGGTGCTCACGTCGTAGATTGCTGGGTCCCAAGCCGAGTCAACGATCACGGGAGCTTCGTCGTCCCAGTCGCCAACGCCGCGAGTCAGCTGAAGCGAGGCAATCTGCTGGCTGAACCGGTTGTTCACCTGATCGTATCCCCAAGCGTTGCACTGGTAGATGCCGTCTTTCTGGCCCTTGAGTAGGGTCTGGCTGAGAGTGGCGGTTACGTCTTTTTGAAAGCCGTCCCAGGTTTTGGTTGCATAGAAGAAGTCGCCGCAGCGCACCTCAACGTAGCGCACAGCGACTTCATCGGTGATGTGAATGTTCAGGTTTACGGTTGTCGCCGATGCGCCGGTTTCGTAGGACCCTTTGTCCCAAGTTGCTGAAACGATCGTTGGCGCTAGGTCGTCGTAGCGGCAGGTGTTGCCCTTGATTTCACCAGTGGTGTAGTCGCACAGATTTAAGCCCCAGCCGCCCTCTAGGACGTCAGTGCCATCGCCACCACTGATGATGTCGTCGCCTTCACCGCCGGCGAGGCTGTCAACGCCGCTTTCGCCAGAGATCGAGTCGTTGCCGGTGTCGCCCTCAAGGTAGTCGTAACCGGCTCCGCCGTAGATCTTGTCGTCGCTAAAACCACCGATGAGCGAGTCGTTGCCGTCTTGGCCATAGATTGTGTCGGCTCCCCAACCGCCGTTGATGTCGTCGTCACCGGCTTCGCCGTAAATCTGGTCTGCGCCGTTGTTGCCTTGCAGGTTGTCGTTGCCATAGCCACCGTAGATTGTGTCGATTCCTTCGCCACCGTAAACGGTGTCGTCACCTGCGTCGCCATAAATTTCGTCGTCGCCGGGGGTGCCACTAATCACGTCATCGCCTTCGCCGCCGTGGACGATCGCGTGGTATTGGGTTAGGCCAACGCCACCATAGAAGGTGTCGTCGCCATTGCCTAGGTCGGCACGAACCGTGCCGCCGCCCTCAACGACGACGATGTCGTCTCCGCCAAGCGCATAGATAACGTCGTTGCCGCCCCCGGTGCAAATGACGTCGTTGCCGGCGGTGCCGGTGAGAGTGTTGTCGCCCGCGGTGCCCTGAATGGTGCATGCGGGAAGGTCGGCCGCGTAGGCCGTTCCAGCTTTGATTGGGATGATCGCCAGCGCAGAAGCGGCTACCGCTGCGAATAGGAATCTTGAAAGTTTCATTTATGCCCCCCGACATCTAGATACCTTCAGGATACGCCTAAATTAAGCCCCCAAAACAGCGCAGGGTATTATTTACCTGTAAGTTTCTTTACTTGCCGACTTGGCGCAATTGGTAGCGCACCGCTCTTGTAAAGCGGGGGTTGTGGGTTCGAGTCCCATAGTCGGCTCAGTTATTTGTCTGACGGCTCAAATGTGATGCTGACCGAATTAATGCAAAAGCGCTCGCCGGTTGGCGTTTGCGGGGCGTCTTCGAAAACGTGCCCAAGGTGGCTGCCACACTTTGCGCAAACAACTTCGGTGCGAAGCATGCCGTGAGAGCGATCCTCAATCAGCTTTACTGCGTGATCTTCTTTAGGCTCGTAGAAGCTCGGCCAGCCGCAGTGGGCATCAAACTTCGTTTCGCTTTTGAACAACTCGGCCCCGCAGCCTTTGCACGCGAAAGTGCCGAGACGATCTTCGTTCAGGAGCTCGCCTGTGTGCGCGCGCTCGGTGCCTTTTTCTCGCAGAACGTGAAACTCAAACTCGGTCAACTCTTCGCGCCATTGCTCTTCGGTTTTTTCTACTTCGAAACCCATCTCAATACCTCTCTCAACTGACCTAATATTAGGTAGCACTTCTACTAAGAGGATTCATGTCAAAAAAGTTCCCAACGGACGAGTTCGATAACTTGCCAGCCCACGGCGGTCGCCACCGTATTCGCCGAACCGGGTTGGATCGCGTCCGGGAATTTTTGCGCTACATGATCATGGCGGTCGTGGTTGCGGGTGTTGGCTTCTTCGCGCTCAATTGGGCAGACAGCTCGAATATCTTTAACGGCTCTGTGCCGAAGCCGACCGTTGCTGCCGATGTAACAAAGGGTTACCCAATCACAGTCCTCGACGCAACCAAAACAGACGGGCTGGCCGGCACTCTAGGGCACAAAATTTTGGACGCTGGGTACACGGTTGTGACCGCCGACAACGCGGCAGATAAGGCCGCTAAGACGGTTATCTACTACTCCAACGTCGATTACAAGGCGACAGCTCAGGCCCTGGTTTCGATCGTTGGTAAGTTCCCGCTGAAGCTTTCAAACGCTTATACCGATGCCGTAACCATCGTTTTGGGTGCCGATTACCAAAAGTAACGGCTCTATAAAGAATTATTTATTTGGCTTAGACCCTATTTACTTCTGGCTTTATGGGATAGCGTGGCTAATAGGTCGTTGCGCCACCCAAGGATTTCCCTAGGTGACCATAGTTACAACAGTTTCTATGCGGCTCATGTTCGGTTGATCGAACAGAAAACATAGGTAACAGGAGTAAGAAATGGCAACAGGAACCGTAAAGTGGTTCAACTCTGAGAAGGGCTTCGGCTTCATCACTCAGGACGGCGGTGCAGACGTATTCGTGCACTTCTCAGCTATCGGTGGCGATGGCTACAAGGAACTCAAAGAGAACCAGCGCGTTGAGTTCGACGTTAAGAGTGGCGACAAAGGCCCACAGGCAGACAACGTAACCGTTGTTGGCTAATTAAAGACTTAACAACGAGAAGCGCCACTCCTTCGGGGGTGGCGTTTTTCGTTTGCACTCTGACCGGTAGAGTGCCAAAATAGAGTTAGCACTCTAAAGACCTGAGTGCCAGAAACTACTTTTTGGAGATACCTCAAATGGCAAAAATCATTACTTTCAACGAGGAAGCTCGCCGTGGCCTAGAGCGCGGCTTGAACATCCTTGCAGACACCGTGAAGGTCACCCTCGGCCCTCGTGGCCGCAACGTGGTGCTCGAGAAGAAGTGGGGCGCCCCAACCATCACAAACGATGGTGTCTCGATCGCTAAAGAAATCGAACTAGAAGACCCGTTCGAGCGCATCGGTGCCGAGCTCGTCAAAGAGGTCGCTAAGAAGACCGACGACGTAGCCGGAGACGGAACCACCACCGCAACCGTGCTAGCCCAGGCACTTGTTCGCGAAGGACTTCGCAACGTAGCCGCTGGAGCAGACCCAATCAGCTTGAAGCGCGGAATCGAGAAGGCAACAGCTGCCGTAATCGCTCAGCTAATTAAGGACGCAAAGCCCGTTGACGGTAAGGAGCAGATTGCTGCTACCGCCTCGATTTCGGCAGGCGACACCCAGATCGGTGAGCTAATCGCCGAGGCAATCGACCGCGTTGGTCGCGAAGGCGTTGTCACCGTTGAGGAGTCGAACACCTTCGGTATCGAGCTTCAGCTAACTGAGGGTATGCGCTTCGACAAGGGCTACATCTCGGGCTACATGGTCACCGACCCTGAGCGCCAAGAGGCTGTTCTTGAGGACGCTTACGTTCTTATCGTGAACAGCAAGGTTTCGGCAATGAAGGACCTTCTGCCGATCATTGAGAAGGTAATCCAGACCGGCAAGCCACTTCTTCTAATCGCAGAAGACGTCGACGGCGAAGCGCTAACCACTCTTGTTCTAAACAAGATCCGTGGCATCTTCAAGTCGGTAGCCGTCAAGGCGCCTGGTTTTGGTGACCGCCGCAAGGCAATGCTTCAGGACATCGCGATCTTGACCGGTGGTCAGGTTATTGCAGAAGAGATCGGTCTTCGTCTGGAGACCGCAACTCTCGACCTTCTTGGGCGTGCTCGCAAGGTTGTAATCACCAAGGACGAGACCACCATCGTTGAGGGTGCTGGCGAGGCTTCGGCTATCGCTGGTCGCGTTGACCAGATTCGCCGCGAGCTAGAAGCAAGCGACAGCGAGTACGACAAAGAGAAGCTGCAGGAGCGTTTGGCAAAGCTTGCCGGCGGTGTTGCTGTTATCAAGGCCGGTGCCGCAACCGAGGTTGAACTCAAGGAGCGCAAGCACCGCATCGAAGACGCAGTTCGCAACGCTAAGGCTGCAGTCGAAGAAGGCATCGTTGCTGGTGGTGGCGTTGCGCTACTTCAGGCCGGCACCAAGGCTTTCGAGACACTCGAGCTAGTTGGCGACGAAGCTACCGGAGCGAACATCGTTCGCGTAGCAATCTCGGCCCCACTCAAGCAGATTGCAATCAACGCAGGCCTTGAGCCTGGCGTCGTTGCTGAGAAGGTTGCAAGCCTTCCTGCAGGTCACGGCTTGAACGCTGCGACCGGTGAGTACGTCGACATGCTGAAGGCAGGCATCAACGACCCAGTGAAGGTGACCCGCTCTGCTCTGCAGAACGCTGCATCGATCGCCGGTTTGTTCTTGACCACCGAGGCAGTTGTAGCTCAGAAGCCAGAACCAGCAGCACCAGCTGCAGCCCCACAGGGTGGCATGGACTTCTAAATTTCATAGAAAAGTGGGCGGCGCCGAAAGGTGCCGCCCACTTTTCTTTTAAAGGAAGAGTCGAACGTTTGCTTGTTCAATCTCGGAGTACTGCTTGGCGGCGAAGGCGAGTGCGGTGCTCACCTCGCCGAGCTGGTGTTGCACCGTGGTGGCGGTTACTCGCCAACGACCAACTAACTCTTGAAAGCTGTTAGCCGCTACACCTTGCCACGAGCCCTGCAAGCCATGCAGGTTTGCGTGCAGATTGTCTACCTCGGCTTGGAGCCTCGAAATGGTTGCCTGAATGGTTGTGTTTGCTGCGAGCACTTGCTCGCTGTCTACGCTGAAATGTGTCATGCATTGATAAAACAGCCTTGGCGACAGCGCGTGGCGCCAGCTGTAAGTTCTGGGGATAACTAAGGTAGTTCGACTCGAACTGTCGCTCCGCCGCCTGGCGTCTCTAAAGCCACGATCGTGCCTCCGTGTCTTTCGACGATTGCCTTGACGATAGAAAGGCCTAGGCCAGAGCCGCCTGTTTCTCGGTTTCTTGAGTTATCGGCTCGGTAGAAGCGTTCGAAAACTTTTTCGCGCAGGTTCTCGGGGATTCCAGGCCCTTGGTCGCGCACTTCGATGATTGACTTCTTGCCTTCAAAACCAAACGCTACCGCAACGGGTTTTCCGCTCGGAGAGAATCTCGCGGCGTTAGTTAGGAGGTTGATCAACACCTGTCTAATGGCACCCGCGTCGGCCATGACCTCGAAAGCCTTTATTGGTTCGCCTGCAAGGTCGGTTATCGAAACCTTTACACCGGTGTTTAGAGAAATGTCTTTGCCTGCCTCGGCTGCCATGGCAACCAGGTTGGTCTTTGTTTTAGAAATTTCGGCTTTTTCGTCGAGCCTCGCAAGCACCAGTAGGTTTTCAACCAGCTCGGTCATTCGGATTGCCTCTGCTTCGATGCGCTCCATTGCCTCGCTGAGGTCCTGCTTCTTATTTAGAGCGCCCATTCGATAAAGTTCCGCGTAGCCACGAACGCTCGCCAAGGGTGTGCGAAGCTCGTGGCTGGCATCCGATACGAAGCGACGCATCTGCTCTAGTGCCTTGCCTCTTTGCCCAAACGCCAGTTCGAGGCTGTCGAGCATGGAGTTCAGTGCCGTGTTGATTCTGGCAACCTCGGTCTTGCCTGGGCGATCGGGTAGACGTTGAGTTATGTCGCCTGCCGAGACGGCAGCGGCGGTGCGCTCCACCTCTTTAAGCGGGCGAAGAGCGGAGGTAATGGTGACCCAAATCGAGAGCGCGCTGATCACGAGAAGTAAGAAACCGAATGATGCACCGATTGCGCGGTACTGGTCGAGCAATGCATTGTTGGCATCTGTTGGCAGAGCGACGACTAGAGACCCGGAGTAGTTTGTGGTTGGCACTGCAACCATTCGCCAGCCCTTGCCGTTTACCAAGCCGGCAACTGGGACACCTTTCGAGTCGACCTCGAATGGTAAGCCCCTGGTGTGCAAGACGGCGTCGAGCGTAAACCTTGTCAGGTTTGGTTTGGTTGCCTTGGTCTGGGCTGAGGAGACGATATAAATGAGCTCTGTGCCATCGGCCGCCAAAAAAGATATGAAGTAGTCACTCGGGAGTCGGGGGAGGTCGAGTTGCCTGGCGGTGATTTTTAGGGCGACCTGGGTTGGGTTTTCGTCGGCCAGTGTGCCGGCTGTGCTGGTAAGTATCGAATCGGTGTTTTGCTGCAGATAGGTTTTGACCACAGAGAGCGTACCGGCGCTTGAAACCAATAGCAGGACGCCGATTATTGCCACCGAGAACGCAGTCAGCTTGCTGCGCAGAGAAATGCGCACCCAACCTTCGGCGATCTTTGTATTCATTAGTTCGATTTAAACATGTAACCGACACCGCGTTTGGTGATTAGTACAGGTTCTTTTGTCAGCGGGTCCAGTTTGCGGCGAAGGTACGAGACGTAGGATTCCACGATTCCCATTTCGCCGTTGAAGTCGTACTCCCAAACATAGTCAAGGATCTGAGCCTTACTCAAGACGCGGTTTGGGTTCTCCATGAAGTAAGTGAGTAGCTTGTATTCGGTTGGGCTCAGCTCGACCGGGGTGCCGCCGACCTTCACCTCGTGGGCGTCTTCATCGACAGAGACTTCGCCCACGGTCAGGAATCGGGGGCGGTGGCCGTCGTTGCCAGATCGGCGAAGGATAGCCTTTATGCGTGCGAGGAGTGCCGCGTTGCTCCATGGCTTGACCACGTAGTCATCGCCCCAGAAGGTAAGGCCAGAAGCCTCAGTTTCGCGGTCGTCGCGGGCGGTCAAAAACAAGATCGGAGCCGTATGCCCCAGTCTGCGAAGTTCTTTGGCAAGCGCCAAACCTTCGTTGCGGCCGCTCTCTTCAGGGTTCTCGACGTTGATATCGAGAAAAGCCGGCATGTTGATGTCGAGGATGAAGAAGTCTGGGGGAGTTACCTTGGCAACCTCGAGCGCCTCCTGGCTGGTGGCTACTGCGTGCGGCGTGAACCCTCCGAAGGTGAGGGTCTGGTTTAGCTGTGCGCGAATGCTCGACTCGTCGTCGACCACTAGAACCTTGATTGTCTCCATGCTGAGAGTTTGCTGGATAAACCTGAAAGAACCCTGAGAGTTACTTGGGTGTCGCTTGTGATTTTAGAGGAGGTCTTCGGCGTCAATGATCTCGTAAGAGTAGCCCTGCTCGGCCAAGAAGCGTTGGCGGTTCTGCGCAAAGTCTTGGTCCACCGTGTCTCGGGCGATCAAGGTGTAAAAGTTTGCGGTGCGCCCATCGGCCTTGGGGCGAAGCAACCGGCCGAGGCGCTGGGCTTCCTCTTGGCGCGAACCGTAGGAGCCTGAAATTTGAATCGCTACCGAAGCTTCGGGTAGGTCAATTGAGAAATTTGCGACTTTCGAAACCACGAGGGTGTTGAGTTCGCCAGTTCGAAACTTCTGAAACAGCACCTCGCGTTCGTCGACAGGTGTCTCACCTGTAATAAACGGAACCTTTAGAGCGGTTGCAACCGTATGAATCTGATCGAGGTACTGGCCGATGATCAGAGTCGGTTCACCCTCGTGTTTCTTCATCAATCGAGAAATCACCGGAATCTTCATCGGTGACGTAGCTGCGATGCGGTAGCGGTCGTCCTGGTTAGAAATTGCGTACTCGAGGCGCTCCTGCTCAGGGAGGTCAACTCGAACCTCGAAGCAAGCAGCAGGCGCAATGTAGCCCTGCGACTCGATTTCCTTCCAAGGCGCATCGAAACGCTTAGGTCCGATGAGTGAGAACACGTCGCCCTCTTTGCCGTCCTCGCGAACTAGGGTTGCTGTCAAGCCGAGACGACGGCGAGCTTGCAGGTCTGCGGTCATCTTGAAAATTGGTGCAGGCAGAAGGTGAACTTCGTCATAGACAATAAGCCCCCAGTCTTTTGCATTCAAAAGCTCGAGGTGCGCGTAGTCACCCTTACGCTTCGTGGTCAAAATTTGGTAGGTGGCGATGGTGACCGGTTTCACTTCTTTTACGGAACCTGAGTATTCACCTATTTCGTCTTCGGTGAGGCTGGTTCGTTTTAGAAGTTCTGCCTTCCATTGCCGAGCCGAAACGGTGTTGGTTACCAAAATCAGTGTGTTGGTTTTAGCCACTGTCATTGCACCGGCACCGACAATTGTTTTACCTGCGCCGCAGGGGAGGACAACGACACCTGAACCGCCAGCCCAAAACTTATCAATTGCCTGCTGCTGGTAGCCGCGCATGTGCCAGTCGCCATCGGCCAGGTCGATGGCATGCGGTGTGCCTTCAGCGTAGCCGGCAAGGTCTTCGGCAGGCCAACCGAGCTTGAGGAGTTCTTGCTTGACGTGCCCGCGCGCCCAGGGAGCGATGCGGAATGTGGTTTCGCTCAGCCTGCCACCGAGAAGTTCGTTGATCTTCTTGTGCCGTGAAACCTCGGCAAGAACAGGTTTGTCTTCTGAGAACAACTCAAGTTCGCCGTCTTCGCCGCGAAGAATCGTTAGGCGACCATAGCGCGACATCGTTTCGGTGATGTCGGTGCGAACCGACTGTGGTACCGCAAACTTTGCGTAGCGATCTAGGACCCCGAGGACAAACTCGGCGTCGTGGCCGGCTGCTCGCGCGTTCCAGAGGCCAAGTCTGGTGATTCGGTAGGTGTGGATGTGCTCGGGTGCGCGCTCAAGCTCGGCGAAAACCGCCAAGTCGTGGCGGGCGTCTGAAGCCATCGGGTGATCGACTTCGAGTAGAGCGGTTTTGTCGCTCTGAACAATAAGTGGCCCCGTGGTCATCCTTCTAGCCTATTTCTTGCAACCGACTACAGAAAACTGACTGTGGAGATATTTGCGATTGGAATGGTTCGCTCGATGTCCGCTTTGCGGTCTCGGGCACGCATGCGTCCGTTGGCTACGCCGTTTGGTTCAAGAATCAATGTTTGTTCGACATCGTTTTGGCCAATAAAGGTGACCGATATTTTTGCCTTGCTCTTAATCGCCAGCAGAATCTGACGCATGATCGATTCGTCATCAGCGCTCGAACTTAGGGTTTGGTCGCTCTGGCGAAGTCGCGCGACCGTCTGAGCCCAATCTCCCGACTCGGCCTTCTGAACCGCCGCGGTGACAACCTTTAGGGGTGAGATCACCGCGCCAGCTTTGTCAGATCGTATGGCTGTGTGGCCCACCTCGCGCAGACCAAAATACAAAATATCGCGAGCAAATCTTGAACTGAGCGCTTCTGAGTCGATTCGAATCATGTTGTACGGCTTTAGTCTGCTGTCATTCACCAATTCGGTTAGTAATGTCGCGTCGCTACTCATCACAAAGCAACCGCCGGTCCTGGCGTCCTCGATCACGCGGATGCGCCCAAAACGCTTCACTGCGTCGTTCAACAGGTAGTCGACGGGCTGGGGCAGGGTAGTGCCCGCTAGGCGTTGCAGAGTTGCGCGCATCTGCTCTGTGCTTAGGCCAGACTCCATGCCAAAACTGACGCTAAGGGCCGATAACCGGTATCGAGAGGCAAGTCCGGCTTGCTCTATGTCGACAAAGGCTCGGAGCGCACGTTCGTCGTCGGTGCTCAGCGGGCCAGGGGCAATAACAGATAAGTCGCCCTGAATGATGATGCGTGATTGGGTGGTGGGTAGTGACTTTGAAATCAGCGAGGCGGCGGCGTCATGCTTGCCGGCGAGCAAAAGCTTTGTCCAGGTCGAGGTGTCCCCGTCAACCGACAACCCGAGAAGTTCGGCGTAGGTTATTACGTGACCAAAACGACTCAGGGTGTCGAAACGTTCGAGCGGAAAACACGCTCTCACGGCATCGCTCATTGCCATTCCGTTTTCTATTTCGGTGGTCAATTCGGTAGCTGCGCCAGTGCCCAACAGTTCGAGCCACGTCGAGGCCAATAGCTGCCAGCGCTCTCTAGCCGAAAGATCAACCCATTCAGCGGCGCGTGACGTGAGAGACCATCTACCATCGTTCGAGGTGATCAAGCCGGCGGCTGCTGCAAGTTCAAAGATTGCGCGAACAAAGTCGAGCTCTTTGCCGGTGAGGATCGAAATTCTTTTTGTATCGGCCAGAGAGATTCCCTGTTTGCCAACATCGCGCAGAATTCGGTGCTCTAGATCAAAAACAAGTTCAGTTATTGCGGCAAGTGTTTCGAAGGCATGAATTCCGGCAACCGAATCTGACTCTCCCAAGGTGACGGCTGTTGGTCTTGCCGATTGGTTAATGCCGCCGCCTTCGAAGCTGACGAACTTTCCTTCGCGCAAGAAATCCAGCAGCGGGTTTGGTTGGCCAGAAGTTGCACCGCTGGCGTATGAAAGTGCCGACTTGGGGAGGGAGTTGACAAAGGTTGCCATGTGTTTCGGCTGAAGCAGCCACTCGGCTAAGTCGAAGAAATCTTTGAGGCTCGTAGAACTGCCGCCGCGGAGCCTAAGCAAACGAACCAGTTCATCGTCGCTGAGCGCGCGAAGGCGGCCTGCGAGATCGAGAACCTGGCTCATCGGGGTTGGTTAGCGCTTTTCTTTGGCGCGGTTTCGAGCCTGGACGATGATCAGGGTAATCATGAGAAGTGCACCAAACGGTAGCCCAGCTGCAGGTAGAAGAATGAACAGCGACGGTAGCTCAGTTTTGAACAGTGCGCCAATCAGCATTGCAAAGATTGCGAGAACCGAAATTCCGATGACACCTGCCATCATGAACGCTAGGACGTTTTCTAGGCGAGTCTTCTGGGGAGCGTTAGGTTTAGCCATCCTTATAGGATACCTGTCCAACATGTCGGGTTCACAGGTAAAATAAGGAGGACACATTTGGAGGTGCCAAATGCCAACCGGCAAAGTTAAGTTTTTCGACGACGTTAAGGGCTTCGGCTTCATCGCATCAGATGAAGGCCAGGAGGTTTACCTACACGGGTCTGCACTCCCCGCCGGTGTCACCTCGGTTAAGAACGGCACTCGCGTTGAGTTCAGCCTGTTCGACGGCAAGCGTGGTGCGCAGGCAATGTCTGTTCGCATCCTCGAAGCTCCGGTCAGCCTTGCTCGCCGCGACAAGAAGCCAGCCGACGAACTCGCAGTGATGATTCAGGACCTGATTCGCCTACTGGACGGCCTCAACGGTCGCCTGCCAGAGCCGAAGTCTGGTGCTCGCATTGCAGCGATCCTTCGCAAAGTTGCTGACGAACTAGATGCCTAAGACTCGCAAAGCCGCAGACCACTCTGCCTTCGCACTGGAGGTTCTCAAAAACGAGAAACTTGCGCACGGTGCATTTATAGACGTCGTCGATGAGGGTGACAACACCTTCTCTTACCTTTTCAAGTGCGAGTTGAAGGGCTACCTCGATTGGCACTGGTCGGTAACGGTTTACCAACCCGAAGGCGCCGAGCCAACCTTGAGCGAGTTCGTCTTGCTTCCAGGCGAGTCTTCACTAGTTGCTCCAGACTGGGTTCCTTGGTCTGAGCGCCTGGCCGACTACAAAGCTCTTCAAGCCGAACTTGAGGCTCAGGCCGCGCTTGATGCAGAAGAGGCCGATGCTGGCGATGATGAAGACGACGAAGATGTGGAGATCTTGGACGTCGATGAAGACGCCAACGAAGAACTGCACATGGCCGAAGAAATTGACGAAGTCGAGTTACTTGCGGCGGCGGAACCTGAGCAAGGCGAGACCGCCGAGAGCGATACCGAAGACGCAGGTAAGCGGCCACCAAGGTCGCGCGGCCGGTACCGTCGCGGGAAGAACAAGAAAAACGACTAGGGTCAAGACCCAGACCAACACACCCACGGCTATTACTGGTCGTGGGTTTGTTTCTAGCGGTGCAGGGTCCGGCTTGCGCTCAGCGCTTTTCACGTAGAACTTCAAACTAACCAAGCTCCGAAACAACAAAGTCGATCGCCTTGGTCAGTTTTTGAACATCGGCGAGTTCAGTCGCGGTAAAAGTTGCCACGCGCAACTGGTTACGACCCAGCTTTCTATAAGGCTCAACATCCACGATTCCGTTGGCACGTAAAGTCTTTGCAACCTCTGCTGCGTCAACGCCATCGAAGTCGATGGTTACAACAACCTGCGATCGGTGCTCTGGATTGCTCACAAACGGGGTCGCGTAAATCGAGTTTTCTGCCCAGGTGTAGAGGTGGTCGCTCGTCTCGCGAGTGCGTTTGTCGGCCCAAGCCAAGCCCCCGTTGTTGTTCATCCACTCAATTTGTTCTGCAAGAAGAAACAGTGTGGCGATTGCGGGGGTGTTGAGGGTCTGGTTGAGGCGCGAGTTATCGATCGCGGTTTTAACGCTCAAGAACTCTGGAATGTAGCGGTCACTCGCAGCAATTCGCTCTGCGCGTTCGATTGCAGCTGGTGACATCAGTGCCAGCCAGAGGCCACCGTCTGAGGCGAAGTTTTTCTGTGGTGCGAAGTAGTAGACATCGGTTTCTTTGGCGTCAAAGTCGATTCCGCCCGCAGCCGAGGTTGCGTCTGTGAAATGCAATGCCCCAGAGTCTGCTCCGGTAACTCGCTTAACCGGTGTGACCACGCCGGTGCTTGTTTCGTTTTGTGCATAGGCGTACGAGTCCACGCCTGTTTCTGCCACGAGTTCAGAGCGTGACCCAGGCTCACCCGAAATCACCGTCGGCTTTTGCAACCACGGGTTGGTGAGAGCAGCCGCGAACTTGGCCCCAAACTCACCGTGTACAAGGTTTTGCGCCTTCGATTCAACCAAAGAGAAAGCCGCTGCATC
Organism: Microbacteriaceae bacterium; assembly: GCA_947455435.1. GTDB lineage: Bacteria > Actinomycetota > Actinomycetes > Actinomycetales > Microbacteriaceae > Rhodoluna. Next base: position 20,149 of record CANGNZ010000001.1, on the reverse strand, counting down.
CCAGAAAGCGGTAGAGCCGCCGTTGCCGAGAACGATCTCGTAACCCTCGGGGTTGTGGAACAAGTCAAGCAAACCCTCTTGGACTCGCTTGACCAAGTGCTTGACGGGTGCTTGGCGGTGAGAGGTACCCATCAACTCGGCGCCTTCAGTCGCGAAAGCGCTGATTTGTGCCGGGCGAAGGCGTGATGGGCCGCAGCCAAAACGACCATCTGCTGGGAGGAGGTCTAGGGGAATCTCAATGTATGCCATTGGTCAAGTATATCGAACCTAAGGCGAGGCGAGAGGGGTCGCGGGTAGTCTGTAACCGACAAAGGAGGCACATGACCGATCTAATCGACACCACCGAGATGTATTTGCGAACAATACTCGAGCTCGAAGAAGAGGGTCAGCCGCCTATGCGAGCGCGTATCTCTGAACGCTTGCACCACTCTGGCCCAACTGTTTCGCAAACGGTTTCGCGCATGGAGCGTGACGGCCTTTTAGCGGTTGCAGGTGACCGCCACATCGAATTGAGTGTTGAAGGCCGGTTGCAGGCCGTGCGGGTTATGCGTAAGCACCGTCTCGCCGAGCGGTTACTGGCCGACGTCATCGGTCTTGAGTGGGAGTTCGTGCACGAAGAGGCTTGCCGCTGGGAACACGTGATGAGCGAGCAGGTTGAACGAAAAATTCTCGGTCTGATCAAGCGATCAGACGTTTCGCCATACGGCAACCCAATTCCTGGCTTAGAAGAACTCGGTGTATCTGCCAATCCAGACTTTGCAACGGGAGTTTCGCCACTGACCTCGGTTATCGCCTCAACCGGTTCTGCGAGTGGATTGACGCTCGCTCGAATTGCCGAAACGATCCAGATTGACCCCGAATTCTTGGCGAACTTAGTTGAACTTGGCATTGTTCCCGGGGCAAAAATTAGCGCGGAACACTCCGGCAATCGAATCTTTATTACGTCCGAAAATAACGTCGAAGGTGTCGCGCTTGACCATGATTTAGCGGTTCACCTGTTTGTAGCGCACTAGTCCCAGCGCTTTCACAGGATCACAAGACGTAAAAGAACTCGTTCTCGGGTAAACTTGAGAATCCGGTAACCGAAGGACCTCGGAGGTTAACTTTGGCCAAAAAGCCAAGTGGTAGACGCCGCGCAGATGTTCAAGTGAGCATCCTCGAACAATTCGAGTTGCGTAGTCGTCGTGACGTGTCTGAGCGGCTAAGCGCTAAACAGCGCCGTGCCGCCATCAAGGCCGCCAAGCAAGAACAGCTCGTTGAGCTAATGCTCGCCGAAGAACTTGCCCCTACCATCGATACCCCAAGTTCTGGCAACCACCTTGTGCGCCGTGCACCTAAGCAAAACCTGTTCAAGCGCAAACTAGCTAGCTACGCGACAATGGCTGTAGCAGCCGGAATCGTAACCTCGTTTGGTTTGCCTTCATACGCATTTAGCCCAGACATCGCTGCTCAAGCAGCTCTAACAACGGCAACCGCAGGTGATTTCACCGACGGCCAGCCGACCCAAAACTTCACGGTGGGAGCCCTGGTCAAAGCGACCTTCGTTTCGACGCAGGCCACCTATAAATCCGGCAGTGCATCAGCGATTATTTATGCCAAGACCATTCGCGAATACATCAAGTGGAATGGCCCGACAGCAGACGACTGGATCGCAAACCCGAAGTATCCGAAACTTGACCCCGACCTCATAATGAAGGTAGCTGCACAATATGTGGGTACTCCATACGTGTTCGGCGGCGAAAACCCTCGGGGTTTCGACTGTTCAGGTTTTGTGAAGTACGTGTTCTCGCAATTTGGTATTCCGATGCACCACTCGGTAACGGGTCAGGATTACATGGTTCAGATGGGACTTGCCGTTCGCGTCAACTACGAAGATGGGCGCCCGGGAGATATCGTGGTGTTCAATAACCTCAGCCACGATGGCATTTACGCGGGCAACGGTCAGTTCTACCACGCGCCTCGTCGAGGCGACGCTGTGAAGCTAGCGCCTATCTTCAGCCCGGACTTTCACCTGATTCGAATCATCGGTCGTTAACCAAATCGCAATAAAGCGATTGGTGTTTTGCTACCCAGGATTTGGTTAGCGGGCATAACCTAAAGTCATGCAAGCTAAGCGCGGCGTCAATGTGACGGCGCGTTTTTTTGTTTGAGGGGACACATGCGAACACTTGTCTTGAACGCCGGCTACGAACCATTGGGCGTGGTCTCGTTCAAACGTGCGCTGATCCTGGTTCTCAACCAAAAAGCCACTGTGCTTGCGGGCGCCTCTGAGCACCTGGTTCACTCGGCTCGCGGAAGCTACGAATTACCTCGGGTGATCTTGCTGAGCCGTTATGTTCGCGTCCCGCATTCTCGCCAAATCCCGTTGAGTCGTAGGGGGGTTTTGCGCAGAGATTCGAACCTTTGCGCCTACTGTGGACGTTCGGCAAACACCATTGATCACGTGCAGCCAAAGTCTCGCGGGGGCAAGGACGTCTGGGAGAACCTCGTAGCATGCTGCCTAAAATGCAACAACATCAAAGGCGATAAAACCTTGCAAGAACTCGGTTGGTCTCTTTCGTTTGCGCCAAAGATGCCGAGCGGTATGGCATGGGCCATTCGAGGGGCCGACACGGTTGACCCAGAGTGGATTGATTTTCTCGAGGCGGCGTAATCCTGTGCCCCCGAGAAGAATCGAACTTCCGCACATGGTTTAGGAAACCACTGCTCTATCCACTGAGCTACGAGGGCTTGTCTCCAAATAATACCGCGAAGGCTTTTGGCCTTGCCTTACGAGGGTTAGAAGCGACCCGAAGTTAGTCTTGACCTGTGAGTGAAACGCTTGAAACATCTGGCCAACTGGGTATCTGGGCCGATGAAATTCGCGCGATTGGTGGCGCTAACCCACTGCTCAACTTTGAGCCAAATACTTTTGGTCAACTCGACCTCGAAAAGGGCCACCCGGGTGGCTTAGCCCAGTTCGTCTCGTCCAAGTCGACAACGCTTTCAAGCCTGTTCAGAGAACCACTGACCTTTTCTAAGGGCATTGCCGCAGCTCGGCGCATTGCTGAACGTGGCGCAAAATTGCAGCAAAATGCAGGCATAAACACTGTTTACCTAGCCGGAGGCCTGGTCGGTCTGGTGCATGACGGCTTCGACCTAACCTTGCCGATTCTTCTTTGGCCGATTGAACTTCGACGAAAAGTTGAAGACTTTGAGGTTGCCATGGTCGGCAAACCCTTGGTTAATCCAGGTTTGATCACCGCTCTCGAAGTTAGTTACGGGGTGAGAATCGAAGCCAGCAGGCTGCTAGCAATAGTTGAAGAAGCGCACGAGTTGCTCCCGGTGTCGCTCCTTGAATTCATTGCCACCCAAGTTGGTGAGGATGCCAATCTCGAAACCAAGCGCCTTCTCGTCATATCGAACTTCGGTGTCGAACCACTGCTGCTACAAAACGATTTGCCACGCGGTGACCAACCTTTGCTTCGAATATTGGGCGGTTTGGATCAGCCGGGCGCAGCGGCAGTCGAGTACCCAGCAATCCAGTTGGTTGTCGATGCTGATTCGGTGCAGGAGCGAGTTGTGCAACGTGCCGTTGCCGGTGACTCGTTCTCAGTTGAAACCCTGCCTGGTTGCGGTTACACCCAAACCGTTGTCAACACTCTGGCGAACTTAGCTCTCGCCGAACGTCGCGTTTTGGTTGTCACTCCAAGGCGCCAGACACTAAATGAACTTGCAGATCGACTTTCTGCCATTGGCCTAGGTGGGCTTGGAGTTCGTTCTTCGGCGGTTTGGTTTGATCTTGTGGCTGCAATCTCGAGGCATGAGAAAGCCAACCCAGTCGCACTTGCCGAGGCCGTTGCCAAGCGCACCAAGGCGATGCAGGGAATTGAAGAGTACTTCGGTGTTCTCACTGCCGTAAATGATTCGCTCGGTGTCTCAATCGAACGCATTCTTTCGAATCTAGCCAGTCTCAGTTTGATGCCTCACGCGCCAACCAGCTCTGCGCGAATCTCGAAGTCAAAGCTTCTGCAGCACAAAGAAAACGGCCGCGCCATTGAGTTGCTGAATAAGGCCTTTGAACTTGGCGAGTTCAACTACGGCCCTCAAGACACACCTTGGTTTGGCGCCCGTTTCTCAAACGCCGATGAGGTTCAAGACACTGCGGATTTGGCAAAAAAACTTTCGGCAAACTTTGTCGACCTGAGCGAGTCGATGGATTCATTTGTGGCAAAACTGGGTCTAAAGCCAGCCAGCAAGTTTGAGGATTGGGGCACATACCTCCAGCTCGCAGCCGGCATTCGCTTGACCTTGGACCGTTTCGTTGAAGATGTTTATGAGCGCGACCTTGCGCCTCTGGTAGCCGCAACCGGACCTAGGACGGCTAGATCAGAGCTTTCTGGCAGCGATCGTAGAAGGCTTCGAAAGCTTGCAAAGGAATACCTGCGCCCAGGAATGCATGTCGCCGATCTTCACGTGGCGCTCGAAGAAATTCAAGCGCAGAAAATCAGCTGGGACGCCAGTGTGGCCACGCCATCGAGCCCGCATGTGAACTCTGGTGTGAGTGACTTGCAAGTGAAGTATCAGGCTTTCACAACCGATCTCGCCATGATTCAGGCTCATCTCGATTCGAGCTCTGAGGCAACGCCGTTGGTCAAGTTGCCGCTTCGAGACCTCGGCCAGGCGCTCCAGAAACTTGCAGAAGACTTGCTGCCCCTTAAGAACTTCGCTGAGCGAGCCGAAGTCGTTGCGCAACTGCGCGAGCTTGGGCTTGGCGATGTGGCCAGAGATTTTGCTCGCCTTCACGTGAGGCGTGAGCACATAGCCGTGGAGTTCGATCAGGTTTTTTGGCAGAGCGCCCTCGAATTTGCGGTGGCAAAGGATTCTAGAATTCTTGGTTTCACTGCCGAGCGTATTGAGGTTCTCGAGTCCGAATTCAAAGACGCCGACGTTGAGCTGGTTGCCGTTGGCGCTAGCCAATTGGCGGCTAAGCAGGCTGCCACCTGGCATTCGGCGCTTAGCGAAAATCCTGCCGAGGCCGCCGCCTTGAAAAATTTGCTTCGCACTAGATCAGCCAGTGTGACCGAAGTTGCCGAGGTCGCTCCCAAGATCGCAGACGTCCTGACCTCGGTCGTTTTTGCTTCGCCATACGAGGTTCCCGCGGTGGTTGGGAACGCTAAATTCGACGCAGTGATTGTGTTGGACGCCGCCGGTACAAACTTGGCCGAAAATCTTGCGGCACTAACCCGAGCCAGCCAGGTAATTGCCTTCGGCGACGATGCGATTGCATCCCCTTTCGGGTTTGAACTTGAATGCAATGAGCTTTCGGTTGAGCTAGAAGCGAGTGACAGATCGATTTTCGAAGTAGTTCGCGAAACTTTTGGTGGTCAAACGCTGCGCCGGTCTTGGCGACCAAATGGCCAATCGTTGGGTCGTCTAATCAACCGAGAGTTTTATCAAAACCGAATCGGTTTCGAAGCTACTGCAAGTGAGTACCTCGGCGACTCAAATTTTGCTCTTTTCAACGCCCGCACGCTCGATGCCGAATTGGACAAGACGATCGCAATGGTTTTGGATCACGCGTCGAAGTCGCCTGAGAAGTCACTGTTGGTTGGCACTCTCTCGGCTGATTTTGCCGAACGGCTCAGGTCGGAGCTTCAGGCAAAAACGGTTGAGCGCCCCGAACTCGAAGAGTTTTTTGACTCGCACGGGCGTGAAAAGTTCGAGGTCGCCACGGTTGCAGAGCTCTCACATCGAATCGCTGACGTTGTGATCTTTAGCCTGGGTCTCGATAAGGCCCCAGAACTGTTGGCTCACCCATTTGCGCGCAAGTTCATCGCAAACCTTTTGGTGAGTGCGCGCTCGAAGATCGCCGTGGTAACAGCACTCGCTTCGCTGCCTTCGGACTGGCCTTTGGCAAACCTGCTGAATGATGTTTTTTCGCACATCATGCCTGAGGCGGTAACCGACTCTGATGAAATCGTCGACCCGATGCTGACCGATCTTGCGCTTCGTTTGAGAAAACTTGGCGCACGCGTGACGCTTGGTTTTTCAGAAAATCTCCCGCTGGTCATCAGTTACGGAAACAAGGCGGGTGTCATTCAGGCTGACTGGATGCAACTGCAGCAACCACTCGTTGAACGGCTACGTCTTCACCCAGCGCTCCTTGAGGCGATGGGTTGGCAATTGATTCGCGTCCACAGTTTTGAACTGTTTAGTGACCCGCAAACCTTAGCTCTTCGAATCGCCATAGCCGTGGGCATGCCACTTTCAAAGAGTCAGCCTCCGTTGTTTGATGTTCGTGCTAAAGATGACTTAGATCTGGGCTGGGGAGATTCGGGTTCAAGCAATGATCGCAGGCTTAGAGACGACAAGCCGCCGCACTGGGGTTAGTCGCTTTTTGGGCTCGCGTTGTCTGTGCGGTAAAAACCGCTGCCTTTGAATGTCACGCCGACTTGACCAAAAACCTTGCGCAGTTCACCCTTGCATTCCGGGCACTCTTTGAGCGCCTCGTCGTGAATCGACTGCTGGGTTTCGAATGCGTGATCGCATTTCTTGCAGACGTATGAGTAGGTTGGCATACGTCTAGTTTAAGCGCCCGTCGACTGAGACGCATTCGCTGCAGGTGACTATCATCGAAACCTTTTCATCGAATGGTTCGGTCGGAACCGAATCAAAAACCTCTGAATCGTGGACGACGACAACGCGAGGGGCTCTCAAATCAGCGACGGCACGGTCGTAGTACCCCTTGCCTCGGCCGAGTCGGCCTCCGTCGCGCCCAGCTGCCAGAGCTGGCATGATGATGAGTTGTGCCGACGAGAGCGGTTGATTGCCACTCCAGGTGAGCTCAGTTTCGTTTGCCATGGTTGGCAGCAGGACTTCGACTCCGTTCATCGCACACCACTCACGCAACCCCGCAAGTGACGGTTCGTTATCGAACTCTTCATAGGCCGAGACGCAGTCAAAGCCTTTCTTTACTATTAGTTCGATCAACCTAATCGAGTGGGCTTCGCCACAATCGAACCCAAGCTTTCGCCCTTCGCGCACCTGCTTGCGCAAGGCAATCTTGCGTTCGTGCAGCGGGCTATTCATCATGCGACTAATCTTGCCATCGTGCCCTTAACGTTTGCTCTCTCACACGGCCAGACTCGTCTGCGCGTCGTTCGCATGCGCGACGTTAAACGCCTCGAGTCTTTGATCCTGGGCAACCGCTCCTGGCTGCGCCCCTGGGAGGCGACTTCGCCCAATGGGCCATCTTCTTTCGACATCAAGTCGATGGTGCGTGGGCTTCTCAAGCAACTTGAACGTCACGAGGGCTTGCCTTTTGTAATTGAAGTAGATGGCCAAATTGTTGGCCAGCTTAACGTCTCGAACATGCTTTATGGCTCGGTCTCAAGCGCGACCTTAGGTTACTGGATTGCTCCCGAGGTGGCCGGTAGGGGAGTAACACCGACCGCCGTTGCGCTAGTCACCGACTATTTGTTCAGCAATGTTGGACTCCATCGAGTCGAGATCGACATTCGACCAGAGAACCAGGCTTCGCTCCGGGTCGTCGAAAAACTTGGTTTCAGGTTTGAAGGTTTGAAGGAACGCTTCATTCACATCAACGGTTCTTGGCGTGACCACTACGTTTTTGCGCTGACCAGCGAAGAGGTTGGCGAAGGCATTTTGAACCGATGGCAACACAACAAAGTACCCAAGCTGAACTACCCCTGGCATTCGTTGAAGGTCACAAAAAACGAACACACCCCATTCAATGAGTAGTCGTTAAAGACTCGTCTCATATCGTTGAGGGTATGAACTTCTCAGCGGGATCCGGCGGCCTAATGTTGGTCGCACTCGCTGCGGTCTGGTTCATTGTTTTTTTGCCTTCGATGAACAAACGTAAAGGCGAAAAAGTTGAAGGTGCCAACGAGCGCCGAGAGCGCCGAAACAAGATTGCCACCGCGTCGTCCCCGCAGGTTTCCGCCGCAAAACAATTGAAGCGAGTCTTCTTGTGGGCTGCCGTGCTTTCGGTTGTTGCAGCAATAGTCTCTGTTTTTCAAGGGTCCACTCTTGGTGCTGGAGTGAGCGTAGCTGCAATCGCTAGTTTCACTTTGGCATCGCGAGCCGCCAATGCAAGAATCTCAAAAGCTTTATTGGCCGGCTCAAGCCGCCGAAACAAAATAGGTCCGGGTTTGACCGATCGTGTTGGTGAACGTGCCGAAGAAGTTGACTGGGTTGAAGACAACACTTGGCGACCAAACGAATTGCCCGAGCAGGTTTATCGCAGCAAGGTCGGAACTCTTGAGAACCCAACCCTCGCAGATGTGGTGAATATCGAATTTCCTGGCGAACTCGACAGCAAAACACTTGATGAAATACTTCGACGCAGACGCGCCAACTAAACGCATTCCGCTAAACTCATAAGGAACAAACCCACCCCCGAATTTTGTAGGAGTTATTGTGAGCATTTTTGATCGCGTAAAGAAAGTTCTTAAGAACAACGAAAAGAGCCTGAAGGCTGCCGGAGCAGCTGCAAAGTCTGCCGTCGAGGACATCGTCGAAGACGTTGCCGTTGAGGTTAAGGACGTCCAGAAGGACGTCAAGAAGACCGTTGCAAAGACCACCAAGGACGTCAAGAAGACCGTAGCGAAGACCACCAAGGTTGCCGCTGCGAAGACTGCTTCGACTGCCAAGGTTGTTGACAAGGCCGTTGAGAAGGGCGCGAAGGCTGTCGTAAAGACCACCAAGACCGCTACCGCTGCTGCTGTAAAGGCAACCGACTCTGTAGCAAAGAAGGCTGCTCCTAAGGCTGCTGCTAAGCCTGCCGCTAAGAAGCCAGCCGCAAAGCCAGCTGCTAAGAAGCCTGCTGCCAAGAAGGTTGCTCCTAAGGCTGCTGCTAAGCCTGCCGCCAAGAAGGTTGCTCCTAAGGCTGCTGCTAAGCCTGCCGCTAAGAAGCCAGCTGCAAAGAAGCCAGCCCCAAAGAAGTAAAGACTTTATTCAAAACGCCCCTTCGGTTATCGAGGGGGCGTTTTGTTTTAGGCTTGAAACTTCATGAGTGATTCAACGTCGAACCCAAAGTCTTTAGGCCCGGCATTTAACCGGCTCTGGTTTGCCTTCTCGTCATCAAAATTAGGCGATGGCCTCATGGCTGCTGCAGCACCTTTGCTAGCTATTTCGTTAACCCATGACACCGTTCTTATCGCACTTTCGGGCGCGATGTATTTGCTTCCTTGGCTGTTCTTTGCCATCGCTATCGGAACACTCGTTGACAGGATCGACCGACGACGCACACTCGTTGCTGTCGCAATTGTTAGAGCACTAATCGCTACCGTTTTGGCATCGATGATTTTCACCGGAACTCTCACCATTTATGGCCTGTTGCTCGCGACTTTTTTGATTGGTACCGCCGACGTTTTCAACGACACCGCACTGCAATCTTTGATTCCAACAATCCTTGGAAAAGAAAAACTTGAACGTGGCAATTCACGTTTCCAAATGAGCGACACAGTCTTGCAACAGTTCATAGGCATGCCCCTCGGTGCTGCATTCTTCGTCTACTCGGCATCGCTTCCGTTTGGTCTTGACGCCCTCGGGTTCAGTATCGCCGCGGTCATGCTGGTGCTCATACCGAGAAAACACATAGCAAAACTTGTGGTGGCAGAGGATCGCCCAAGTTTTAAGGCCCAGCTGGTCGAGGGTCTGCAATACCTTTGGAACGACAAAAGGATCATGCGACTAGTTGTCGCGACAGCGTTGATTGGTTTCGGGTTTAACATTGCCGGCGCAACCGCCGTGCTATTTGTGACCGACACCCACACCCTTGGGGTGCCAAAGGCGCTCTTTGGTTTGCTCATGCTTAGCGGCGGTGTGGGCGGCCTGTTGGGTGCCTGGGCTTCGCCAAAGCTTTCGCAACGATATGGCCGAGGTGTTGTGCTCGCTTGGTCGATCACTCTCACAAGTGTTTTTGAACTTTGCCAGGGACTCTCGCCCAATGTCTTTTTCTTCATAGTTGCGTCGGTTGGTGCTGGTTACACAATCGCTGGCTGGAACGTTTTGCTCATGAGCGTTTACCACTCACTGATCCCAAACGAGGTTTTCGGTCGTGTTCACGGCACCCGTAGAACGCTTGTCTGGGGCATCATGCCGATTGGTGCATACATCGGTGGATTGGTTGCCAAAATCGATCTGCGAGCGCCCTACATGGTGGGTGGCACCTTTGCGATTGTGGTCGCTCTGGTTTCGTTCAGGTTTATTCGTCAGTTGGGTAATTCGTCAGACAACACGTAGGCGCTTGCCTGTTCGAGCGTTGGTTGGCTGAAGGTGAAACCGGTTGCGATCAGTCTGTCGGCTTTCATCTTCTGGCTGCAGAGTAGAAGTTCGACTGCTGCCTCGCCGATAAGAAGTTTCATGGCAAAGGCGGGGACCTTCAAAATAGCAGGTCGGCGAAGCCCTCGAGCTAGCGACTTCACAATTTGCGCACAGGTAGCCGGTTCTGGTGCTGTCAGGTTGTATGCACCGATAGCGTTTGGGGTATTAATCAGGTGAATTATCGCGGCTGCCTCGTCTTGCAAGCTGATGAAGGCCCACCACTGTTTACCCGAGCCAAGTGGTCCACCAATTCCAAATTTGATTAGGGGCAACAGTTTGCCAAGTGCACCTTTGGCGCGAGACATCACCATTGTCGTGCGTGCCAGCACCACGCGGGTGTCGGCCTTCAGGGCCTCCGACTCCCAGAGCGCGGCGAGGTCCGAAAGAAAGCCGGTTCCCTTCGGTGAGGTTTCGTCGAGCCACTCGTCACCGCAGTCGCCATAGAAGCCAGACGCGGAGCCGCTCACCAAGACCTTTGGCTTCTTTTTTGCCGAGTTGATGGCGTTCACGATCTTTTTCGTTGTTTCGATGCGGGACGAAAAAATCTCTTCCTTATATTTTTTGGTCCAAGGAATCTTGCCGGTGGTTGCCCCTGCGAGGTTCACCACTGCGTCCACGGTTTCGATCAAACCGGCAAGATTTGGTTCGTTTCGCTCAAGCTTGATTGCTTCGTGGCCAGCCTCACGAAGTTGACGTGCAACTTCGGTGCCAACTAGACCTGTGTAGCCAGAAATTAATACGCGCAACTTTAACCTAAATCGTCGGGGTTTGGGCCGACGCGTTCGCCGGTGTTGAGTGTTGCTATAGCGGCCATGTCGCTTGCGTCAAGTTCAAAATTGAACACGTCAATGTTTTCTTTTAGGCGTTCTGGGTTTGATGTTTTAGGAATAACAAGGTTGCCGAGTTCAATGTGCCAGCGGATTATTACCTGGGCTACGGTTTTGTGGTGCTTTGCAGCGATCGCCAAGAGCGAAGGGTTGTCGCCAAAGCGCCCACGCCCGAGAGGTGACCACGCTTCGGTTGCTATGCCGTGCTCGCTGTTGTAGGTTCGAACGTCTGCTTGCTGCAGTGCGGGGTGAAGCTCGACCTGGTTCAGGGCCGGAACGACATTGGTTTTAGACAGCAATTCGTCTAGGTGGTGTGGGTTGAAGTTGCTCACGCCGATTCCCCGAATCTTGCCACCCTCGAGGGCTTTTTCGAATGCCCGCCAGGTTTCAACAAATAGGTTCTGCTTTGGGCACGGCCAGTGAATCAGCAACATGTCGATGTATTCGACATTGAGTCGACCAAGTGCTTCGTCTATTGCCTCTGTTGCATTGTCGAAACCTTGGCGGTCGTTCCAAATCTTCGTGGTTACAAAAACCTGTTCGCGGTCGAGACCCGACTGGCGAATGCCCGCACCTATTTCGAATTCGTTGTCGTAAAGCGCGGCCGTGTCGAACCGGCGGTAGCCAACCTCGATGGCAGCTTTTACCAGTTCAACGCCGATGTCTTGGCCAACTTTGTATACGCCGAGGCCGAGTTGCGGCATGAGCTGCCCGCTGTTGAGTTGGATTCTGGGGTTTTGCTCAGGCGTGAAGGTCATGATCTAACTAACCCAAGGGCCGAACACAGGATTCCATTGAGTTACAACTCTTTCGCCGATGAAACCGGCGATGTCGAAAGGGTCGTTGTCTAGCAACGAGCTCAGTGCCTCGACGCTTTCAGCCTTGAAGATCAGGAGTGCACCAGGGTTGTCGACCATCGGGCCGCTTGCTAGCAGGGTCCCAGCCTCGTAGAGACCTTTTAGCCACTCGCGGTGAATCGGGCGAATCTCGGCCAGTGCTGCGTCGTCGGCGGAATAGAAGTAGTTCACGGCGAAGGTGTTCAATGGTCTGCCTTGTCTGTTGATGGCGGGGTTGGAGTGAAAGGTAACGAAACGAGAGCGACGATAAGGCCGAGGACGCCTGCAGCAATTGACACGCCAAAGGCGGCTATCGGGCTGATTGTGTCAACCGCAATGCCGGCAACGGCTGCTGCCGAAGAGTATCCAACCAGCTGACCGGTAGAGATCCAGCCGTACGCTTCAACGCTCTCGGTTGGGTTTAGCTTGATCGCGATGATGCTTGCGAGGTTCGCAAAGATTGGCGCAATGCCGAGCCCGGCAATGAACCAGCAAACACCGACCCAGATGGCCGAAGTCGGGTTGATGAAGATTAGCGAATAGCCGAGTGCAGACAGCGCAAAGAACTTGCTGAGTGCGTATTTGGTTTTGGCGCGGTGACCAAAAGCAAAACCGCCGACCAGGGAGCCGAACGATAGTGCGGCCAGGACAACTCCAGAAACGTTTCGATCGGTGATCACCGCGACGGTGCCAACCTCGGCGCCACCGAAGGAGCCAACTAGCAACATTCCCATTGCGACGTTGCTCAGCACGACTTTGCTTTTTAGAACTCTGCCCATGCGGTGCTTTGACGGGGTCATCTTTGCGCTACGAACTTCGCGGTTTGCCGCAAAGGTGTAGCAGCCAGCCAGCTGGATTGCAGCCATCGTGTAGAGGGCCCATTCGCTACCGGCGTTTGCGGCAATGAAGGTAGCCAAAATAGGGCCAACCACCCAAATTACCTCTTGAAGGTTGGCGTCGAGAGCGAAGAGGTGGTTGGTTTCTTCTTTCGAGATGAGGCTCGGGTAGATCGGGCGCACGATTTGTTGAATCGGCGGGGAGGTGATGCCAACCGCAAAACCCAGGAAAATGAGCAACGCTGGCAATGAGCCATCGTTCAAGCCGATCAAAACCATCGCAGAAGCGCCGATGGTTGACGTGGTGAAAACTATTGGCCGAATGCCAAGTTTTGGAATCAATCGGCCGAGCATTGGGCCAGCGATGCTTGCTCCCAAAGTTTCGGCGCCTAGCGTGAAGCCGGCAATTGCGTAGGAGTGCGTCACCTGCTGCACGTGCAAAACAAATGCGAGCGACATCATGCCAAAAGCCCATCGGGCTGCGAGTTGTGAAAGCAGGATGCGAACGACGCCAGGACGCTTGAGTACCGCGGTGTATGAGCCCATTAGGCTTCTAGCCTAAATCCAAGAAGGTAACCACATGTGCGCGAGCCAGAACCAGTAAGGAATCTTGGCCCCGACCCAAATTGGGTAAAAGAAAATTGACGCTGCGGCGCAAAGCCAAACGTAAACCCAAATCCACCGCTTAGCGAGGTTTGGTCTAGTCGATAATTCCACGGTTCGTTTTAGGAGTAGCGCTATGGCTAGCAAAACCCAGAACTCGAAGGCAATTGTGTAAAACCAAAAGACTGTTCGCTGAGTGAAAAACAACCAAGGGACAAATCCGCCAAGCAAGCCGAGCAAAACCAACGAAGAGGTGCGATCTCGCTTGGTTATCCAGGTCAAAAAGACCGAAATCACGGCAATCGCACCAGCCCACCAAATGAGCGGGTTGCCAATTGCGGTGATTGCCGTCGAGCAACCGGTTCCGCAACTTTCATAAAAGAACGAGGTCGGGCGCACCATAAACAACCAGGTGAACGGGTTTGCCGAATAGGGGTGTTCGGTAGTCAGGTTGACGTGAAAGTTGTAAGCGCCTTCGTGGTACTTGAGTAACGCAACCAAAGGATTTTGGTCGGCGGCCTTTCCGTAGCCGCCTGCAGTCACAAACCAACCGGTCCAGCTAACAAGATAGGTTGCGACTGCAACCGGGACCGTTATGAAGAACGTGGCGGTGGCTTTTTGGATGCTGCCCCAGAAGTCTTTAGTTGAAAAGGCGAATCGACCCACGACGTACAAGCAGAACGCCGCCAAAAAGTAGCTGCCAGACCATTTGACGGCCGTTGCAGCTCCCAGCGAAACTGCCATCGCCACCAACCAAGGTCGCCGCCAGAGTGATTCGTTTTGGCGTTCGAAGTCGCGAAGCATGAAATAGAACCCGAGCAACGCGAAAAAAGCCAAAAAGGTATCGAGCAAGCCCGTGCGTGCCATGACGATTGCTTCGCCGTCGATTGCAAATAGCCCGGCAACGAAGAGCCCCCAGCGGCTCGAATTGAGAACTCGTCGAGCTACCGCAAAAGTCAGGTAAATCATGGCGATGCCAACGAGGGCGACGGAGATTCGCCAGCCGACCGGGTTTTCGGCCCCAAACACCCGCATACCCAGAGCGATGATCCACTTACCCAGCGGTGGGTGAACTACGTAAGCAGGGGTGTTCAGGAACCCGTTCACGTGCCCGGCTTCAAAGGCGGGGTTTGGGTTGTTTGGCCATGCCAATTCGTGGCCAGCGGCGCTCAAAGTCCAAGCGTCTTTGACGTAATAGGTTTCGTCGAACACCAGTTTGTGCGGGTAGCCGAGGTCCCAAAGTCGCGCAAAAGCGCCAACCGCGAGAATGGCCCAAATGCCAAACCTGTCCAGAAACTTCACTGCTCCAGCCTAGTTTGCGAGAATAGAGCGTGATCATCCTTGCGGCAACACCTATCGGCAACCTTGGCGACGCTTCGCCGCGTCTGGTCGAGGCAATAACCACGTTGCCTTACATCGCCGCCGAAGACACTCGCACACTGCTGAACCTGGTGCACGCGCTCGGAGTTCGCCACGAAGCCAGGCTATTCAGCTTGCACGAACACAACGAGGCAGAACGCTTGACTCAGCTTGTCGAGCTTGCAAAAACCGCGGACGTTTTGGTGGTGAGCGACGCCGGGATGCCCACGGTTAGCGACCCTGGCTTTTTGCTTGTGCGCGCAGCCGTCGAAGCAGGGGTCGAAGTTACGGTTATTCCAGGGCCATCAGCTGTGCTGTCGGCGCTCGCCGTATCGGGCCTACCAACCGACCGCTTCACCTTTGAAGGCTTCCTGCCGCGCAAGTCCGGCGACCGACGCAAAACCTTTACCGCGCTCGCCGAAGAACAACGCACGATGGTGTTTTTTGAATCACCGCACCGAATTAAGGAAGCGCTCGAGGATGCGTCCGCCATTTTTGGTGCCGAACGCCAAGCAACGGTGAGCCGTGAACTCACCAAAAAGTTCGAGCACACCGAGCGAGCAACGTTGGCAGAGCTTGTCGAGTGGGCTAAGACCGACCCAAAGGGCGAGATGGTGATCGTTGTTGCGGGCGCCGAGGTTCGGGAGGTTTCAATCGAATCGCTGGTCGAGGAAGTCTTGGCAGATAAAACCAATGGGCTCAAGCAGGCAGTCGCCCTAATTGCCGAGCGTCACGGGGTTTCGAAGAGTGCGCTCTACCAAGCAGCCCTTGAAGCCAGAGCGTTAAGATAGTTCTTATGCCAACCTCGCCAAACGGAACGTCGTTCTATGCCACGACGCCGATTTTTTATGTGAACGATGCCCCGCACATCGGCCACGCCTACACCGAGGTTGCCGCCGACGTTCTAACCCGTTGGCATCGTCAGCGTGGCGAGAACTCGTTCTTGCTAACCGGAACCGATGAGCACGGCGAAAAGATTCTGCGCACGGCTGTCGCAAACAAGGCCGAACCTCAGGACTGGGCCGACGCACTTGTTCGAGACTCTTGGCTACCGCTGCTCGAGACGATCGACATCGATAACCAAGACTTCATTCGCACCACCGAACCGCGCCACGAAAAGAACGTCCAAAAGTTCTTGCAGCACCTCTACGACACCGGTTTCATCTACCGTGGATCATACGAGGGCAACTACTGTGTTGGCTGCGAGGAGTACAAGACCGATGCCGATCTAATCGACGGCGAAGGCGCCTTTGAAGGTCAGCCGGTTTGCGCGATTCACACCCGCCCGGTCGAGAAGCTCGAAGAGACAAACTACTTTTTCAAACTTTCAGAGTTTGAAGACCGATTGCTTGCGCTTTACAACGAAAACCCAACCTTCATTCAGCCGGAGTCGGCTCGTAACGAAGTCGTTTCTTTCGTTCGCCGC
Organism: Microbacteriaceae bacterium; assembly: GCA_947455435.1. Taxonomy (GTDB): domain Bacteria; phylum Actinomycetota; class Actinomycetes; order Actinomycetales; family Microbacteriaceae; genus Rhodoluna. Next base: position 3,930 of record CANGNZ010000001.1, on the reverse strand, counting down.
GGCCTAGAAGACCTTTCGATTTCGCGTTCGAAAGAGAAGTTCGACTGGGGAATTGATATTCCTTGGGATGACTCGCACATTACCTATGTCTGGTTCGACGCTCTACTTAACTACATCACCGCAATCGGTTACGGCGAAGACGAAGCAAAGTTTGCCTCGCTTTGGCCAGCCGACGTTCAGGTGGTCGGCAAAGACATCCTGCGCTTTCACGCAGTGATCTGGCCGGCGATGCTCATGGCTGCCGGTCTGGAAACCCCGAAACAGGTTTTTGGCCACGGCTGGTTGCTAGTTGGCGGCGAGAAGATGTCGAAGTCAAAGCTCACCGGTATCGCGCCTTCGCAGATCACCGAAACATTTGGCTCGGACGCATTCCGCTACTACTTCATGAAAGCAATCGCGTTCGGCCAAGACGGTTCGTTTTCGTGGGAGGACCTCTCGGCTCGCTATCAGTCAGAATTGGCTAACGGTTTCGGCAACCTGGCTTCTCGCTCAATCGCGATGGTGAACCGCTACTTTGAGGGAGTTGTGCCTGCTCCGGCTGAATACTCCGAGGCAGACCTTCAGGTTCAGCGCGTCGCCGCCAAAGCGGCCACCGAGGCCGATGCCGCTATCGACAAAATCGCGATTCACGAAGCAATTGGCTCGGTTTGGGCACTAGTTGACGAATTGAATACCTACATCACAGTGCAGGAGCCATGGGTTCTAGCCAAAGAAGAGGCGAACCGTGAACGCCTCGGCACCGTGCTTTACACGACGATCGACGGCTTGCGCTCGCTCGCAATCCTGCTCGCTCCGGTTATGCCAAAAGCCACAGCGAAGCTAGCAGCCGCTCTTGGCATCGACCACGCTTCAACAATTTCGAGCGCGGGCGTCTGGGGCGGAATCACCGCCGGCACCAAGCTCGGCGAACTCGAGGCGTTGTTCCCACGCATCGAAATCGCAGACGAAAGCAAATAACGTGGGTGAGCACATCCGTGCAAGAAATGCCGGCGAGAGCACCAGAGATCTTCGTTACCCTCCGCTGCCTGAGCCGCTCGAGGTTGGCACCTACGACAACCACACGCACTTAGACATCGAAGACGGCGACGAGCCGCTGAGCGTTGTCGAACAGCTCGACCGTGCAACTGCCGCCGGAATCCTTGGCGTGGTTCAGGTTGGTGTCACGCTCGAGTCGTCCAAGTGGTCTGCAGGGCTTGCCGCGAAGCATGATCGAGTTCTCGCCGCAGTGGCGATTCACCCAAACGAAGCCCCGCTTTACGAAACACGTGCCGCTCTAGATGTCGCGATTGCCGAAATCGCCGAACTCGCAACTCAGCCGAGGGTTCGCGCAATTGGCGAGACCGGTCTTGATTTCTTTAGAACCGAGGGCGATGAGTCCATCGCGTTGCAGAAATATTCTTTCGAGGAACACATTCGCATCGCCAAAGAGAACAACATCGCACTGATGATTCACGACCGCGAGGCGCATGCCGAGGTTGTCGAAACCCTAAAGCGAGTCGGGGCACCCGAGAAGGTGGTTTTTCACTGCTACTCGGGCGATGTTGACCTGGCCGAGACTTGCAACAAAAACGGTTGGTACATGTCGTTCGCAGGCAACATCACAATCAAGCGCAACCAACACCTGCGCGATTCGCTTGCGATTGCGCGCAAAGAACTGATCTTGGTCGAAACCGATGCGCCTTTTCTAACCCCGGAGCCATACCGTGGCAGGCCAAACGCCAGTTACCTCGTGCCGATCACGGTTCGCAAAATCGCCGAGGTGCGCGAGGTTGAGGTAAACGAGATTTCTGCCCAACTCACCGCAAACACCCTTGCCGTATACGGAGCCTGGAATGGTTGACCTGCTCGGCGGCGCTGATATTCGCGAACTAGCCGCGCGACTCGACGTCGTGCCAACCAAGAAGCTTGGCCAAAACTTTGTCACCGACCCAAACACAATCAGGCGCATCGTTTCGGCAGCAAAACTCGCTGGCAACGAAACGGTTGTTGAGATCGGCCCAGGCCTTGGCTCACTGACCCTTGGGCTTCTCGAGGTTGCCGCGAAGGTTCTCGCCGTAGAGATTGACCCGAAGATGGCTGCCGCACTTGAGGCGACAGTCGCCTCGCGTGCAGCGGGCAAAGACTTCACCCTAATTCACGAGGACGCCCTCAAAATCGATTCGCTGCCAGCTGCCCCCGATGCCCTTGTGGCCAACCTGCCTTACAACATTTCGGTTCCGGTGCTGCTGCATTTCTTGGAGCATTTCGCCTCGATTCAGCGCGGGCTCGTGCTCGTGCAGGCTGAGGTTGCTCACCGACTGGCGGCTGCGCCTGGGTCGAAGGTCTACGGAGTTCCAAGCGCCAAGCTCGCGTGGTACGCAGATTCAAACCTCGCCGGAAACGTGGGTAGAAACATTTTTTGGCCGGTGCCAAACGTAGATTCGGCTCTGGTCTATTTTGTGAAACGAGCAACCCCACTCGGCGACGAGTCACTGAGACTAAAAACCTTCGCGGTAATCGATGCGGCTTTCTCGCAGCGCAGAAAGACTCTGCGTCAAGCGCTAGCCGACTTTGCGGGTAGCCCAGCGCTTGCTGAGGAGCTCCTCATTCGCGCCGGCGTAAACCCGACCTTGCGCGGCGAAGCATTGGGCATCAACGAGTTTGTGGCGATCGCGAGGGCCAATGCTTAAGCAGATTCCGCACTTCGAAATTCTTGAGACCTTTGCAGCCGAGGCGAGCCAGCTGTTTGTGATTCTCAGCGACGCCGAGCGTTGGCCGGCCGACTCCATTGCGCGCGTCCTAGTGGTTCGTGACCCCGGCTACGTTCAGGTTGCATTTCACGATCGCTCCCGAGCGAGTATCGAGGTTGTCTCGCTTGGCTTCGGGAAGTGTGAGGTGAAAGTCACTCACGAACTCTTGCCAGATGCCGAAGCAGTGACCGAGCAGAAAAAGGCGTGGCGAAAAATGTTCACACGACTTCGCGGGCAGGTTGAGCGATGAGCGTCACAGTAAGCGCGCCAGGCAAGATCAACCTGTTTTTTACCGTTGGAGCGAAGCTGGATGACGGCTACCACGAGGTTGTCTCGATCTATCACGCATTGAACCTGCGCGAAGTTGTGACCATCAAACCTGCGCATGAATACTCGCTGACCGTCAGTGGCATCACCGAAGGCGTGCCAACCGATGAGTCAAACCTTGCGGTTCGTGCCGCAAAGTTTGTTAGCCGCGCTCCGGTTGCCATTCACATCGACAAGTCGGTGCCGGTGGCAGGTGGCATGGGCGGCGGTTCGGCCGATGCGGCGGCTGTAGTCGTTGCCGTCTCAAAGCTTGTTGGTGCCAAAGTGGCTATCAGCGAAACTGTTGAGCTTGGCGCCGATGTGCCGTTTGCGATTCTCGGCGGCACAGCACTCGGCACCGGCAAAGGCGAGCGGCTGACCCCGCTCGAAACCAAGGGTGTTTTGCACTGGGTTCTCGTGCCGGCAAACTTTGGGCTTAGCACTCCAGAGGTCTACCGCACTCTAGACGAATTGCGGCCGACCCCTGAGTCGCGTGACCCGATGGCACTTGTTTCGGCGCTGCGCTCGGGCGACCCCGAGGCGATCGCGCCACTTCTGCACAATGACCTTCAGCAGGCTGCCTTGCACCTGCGCCCCGAATTACAAGAAACCATCGACGCCCTTGAAACCGCCGGAGCTCTCAGGGCTATGGTTTCGGGCTCAGGCCCAACCATCCTCGCTCTGGCATCCAACGAGGCCGATGCCATTCGGATTGCCGAAGTTTGTCGCGGAATCGCCACCAGCGGCCCTGCCGAGGGAGCGCAAGCCTGATGGCCCACCTACTAGGGGCCGAAGGCCTGTTTCTGGATTTCCCGACCAAGCGAGTCTTTGACGACCTGACCATCGGAATCAATGAAGGCGACCGCATCGGCGTTGTCGGCCGCAATGGTGATGG